>JAIDOO010000309.1 GCA_029063275.1 Clostridia bacterium | reverse complement strand
TGTCAGGTCGGAGGTAGGAACCGCAGACTTCCCTCCCCGCAAGTCCCTAATACCGTCCCATAAAAATCCCGTTTGGCACAGTTTGTGCCAAACGGGATTTGGTGGAACGGAAAGCGATAAAAACGCACACCATCCTATATAAGATTAACAGACGAGAATTTTATTGTCAAGTAGAATTGCCGTTATCTGAATATGCTTTATATGGTAAACAGTTAGTCGCAAGGGCTTAACGGCTCGCAGTCTTGACCAGTTGCAAGGGCTGTCATAGCGTTCTTATAGATACGCTTTGACAGCTTTTTTGCTTGCTCCCTATCAGGCGGCAGTTTGGCGTAAATGTTTTTGCTTTTGTCATTAAAATAGATAATGGTTATTCCGAGCGAGATATTGTTTTGCATATACGAAATTCCTTTTTAATCGCCTTAATATATTTTCTTTTCGTAAGTGCTTAAAACGGCAATTCGCCGCCGTCGTCTATCGGTATGAGCGTAGGCGGCTTTTTAAATTCGCCCGTAAGTTTGCTTACGGGTGTTTCCTTGCTTATATCGAAATTATATACCGCCTTAATACGCCGTAGAAATGCCGCCCACGTTTTAGGCTCGTTGTCTTGTATATTCTTGTATTGCTCCATAAGCGGAATATTTGAAACTATGTACACCGTATCATAGCAAGCAACGCGGTTAAAATGCCGCCCTCTTATTCTGATAGGTTGCCCGTCCAGATAGTCCAGTATTTCAGAGATTTTAAAAGAACTCCGAAACTCGTCGAGGAATAATATTTTTTCGCCGTTGTAATCGTCTATCCAGCCGAATTCGTAGTTTGTTGTTCTGTACACGTCGTCATAGCCGTGCTTGTTAAAAACGTAGCTTGTTTTACCACAGCCAGCCGAGCCGTATATGTAATAGACTTTCATATTGCGGAATACTCTTTTGTACTTGTTTTCCAAATGCGACTGTCTGTATTCTTTCGCCCATTTCATAACCCTAATAAAGCGGTTGCCGTGCTTTTTGGATAGGTCGTAAAAACTCATACCGTTTTCAATATCGTGCATAATGTCGGTTAAGTCCGTGCGTTCGCCGTCCTCTATAAATTCGCCCCACTCGTAATATTGCGGGCTTATGCGCGTGTCCTCGTCCATACAGTATTCACGCGCTTGTGAGCGTTTTCCTTTGCGCTGTTCGATATGCGCGTCAACGCCAATAGTTTCTTTTGATAAACACCGCTTAATACCGCCAAACCATTTAGGTTGAGTAAATTCAAAATAACCCTGATAGTGTTCTGTTCCCGTTTCGGGAGCGCGTTCACGCTGGAATACTACATATCGCAAATCTTTGACCGTTTGCAAGTATTCCATAAATTGCTGTTCGTCTTGCACGGGATTATTTACGGTAAAGCACCAGTCGCGGGCTTGCGTATTCTTTTTTGTTTTCGGTGTTTCGTCCATAGCGGACAAATCAACTATAATTTTATCGTCCATAAATACCCCCGAATTTCCAAATTTACGTTACACGTTACGGGGTGGACTGGTAATACTA
>JAIDOO010000308.1 GCA_029063275.1 Clostridia bacterium | reverse complement strand
AATCGTCGTAGCCGTCAATAGTCTTGGCAAGAGAAGTATCCGTTTCCGCCGCTTCGTCAATCAAAGCCTTAAAGCCCGCTTCGATGAGTTGCACTTTGGTAAAACCGTACTTAGCCAAAAACTCGTTTATTTCTTCGGCATACTTTCGCGGTACGCTCGTACCCCAAATCATATACTTAGCTTTTCTTTCTTCCTTATGCTTTTCTTCATAACGCTTGTCTTTAATAGATCTGTCTGTTGCCATTGTTCTTTCCTCCGTAGGGTAAATATATCTAATCGTATATATACGACCGCATATATTCTACTCTATTGAGAGTTGTTTGTCAAGGGTTTATCCGCTCATAATAGCACCTCCTTAAAATATCTCTCTACTTAACCAAGCACAGTTTTTCGGAAAATATTTATCTGTGGACGAAAGTTTCTCAAAAAATTTTCCCTTCACTATACCAAGGACAGTTTTCCCGAAAAGTTGACGGTCTGAACTCAAAGTTCTTCAAATAATGTTTCATACCCCTCTATATAACCAAGGACACTTTTTCGCATTTCACAACCAAAACGTCAAAAATTTCTTTCGCATCCGCCCATATAACCAAGTACATTTATGCTCGGTTTTGCAACCAAGAAGCACGGAATTATTTTGGTAATCAAGCCGAAATTACAAGCAGGTAAAGAGTTTTCCCAAAATCCGAAGATTTTGAAAAACTGACATTGGGAACAATCGGGATACCCGATTTTCCTTTGTGGACGAAAATAAAAAAACAGAATCGGGTTTCCCGATTGCTGTTCGTTCAAAATATGCTAAAACTTGTTTTTGGCTATTTTCTTTACCTGCTTGTAAAAAAATCTTGATAGCCAATATGTTTATAATTTTCAGTTCAATGATACCGTTGACTTTATGCTAAGAAAATGCTAAAATATTGATAATTGAATGTAAGTTGGAGTTGAAAGAAATGACCTATTCCGAAAAGGTTAAAAACGCACGTGAACGATTACTTTTGACACAGGATGAAATGGCTATTGAACTTGGAGTAAATGCTATTACAGTTTGTCGATGGGAAACCGGAAAGAGCGAGCCGAATATGAAAGCCAAGAAGGCAATCCGTGATTTCTGTATTAAGAACGGCTTGAAGTTCGAGGATTGATATGCCGAAGACACAAGAGCAAATTAGGTATAATATGCAACAAGTCAAATGCAAGGATTCCGAGATTGAATTACTCCTTCGGGAAGCATTGTGGCAAAAAGGCTTGCGTTACCGAAAGAATGTCAAATCCGTTTTCGGACATCCCGATATTGCGTTTATCGGTAAAAAAGTTGCGGTGTTCTGCGACAGCGAGTTTTGGCACGGATACGATTGGGATCGGCGTAAAGAAGATTTCAAAGTACGACAAGATTTTTGGATTCCGAAGATAGAGCGGAATATTCAACGGGATAAAGAAGTTACCGAAAAACTCAAAGCCGATGGTTGGATTGTACTGCGGTTTTGGGGTAAAGAGATAAAAGCCGATGCGGCGGGTTGCGCCGACAAGATAGAAAAGGCGGTTAAGCAAAGATGTTAAAAAGTATAGATTTATTTGCCGGTATCGGCGGAATACGCTTGGGATTCGAACAGGCTTTCGGCGAAGAGCTGAAAACCGTGTTTGTCAGTGAGTGGGACGAACAAGCGCAAAAAACCTATAAAGCGAATTTTTCAGATGATTTCAATATTGCGGGAGATATTACAAAAATAGCCGAGGATGATGTCCCCGATTTCGATATTTGTCTTGCGGGTTTTCCTTGCCAAGCATTCAGTCTTGCCGGTCAACGCAAAGGGTTTGCGGACGATTACAAAGGGATGTCGCGTGGTACATTATTCTTTGACGTTGCTCGTATTTGCGATAAGAAAAAACCGAAAGTTATTTTCTGTGAGAATGTTAAAGGTCTTACTATCCATGATAAAGGGCGCACATTCGATATTATCAAGAACACTCTCCGTGAAATCGGCTATACTCCTTTTGAGCATATCCTTAACAGTAAAGATTTCGGAGTGCCGCAAAACCGTGAACGTATTTATATCGTTGCTTTCCGTAACGATATTGCCCCGAAAGAATTTATATTCCCTGAGCCTACTGATTCGACGAAACGCATTAAAGATATTTTGGAAGGACCGGTTCCGGCAAAGTATTATTTGAGCGAGTGCTATATGCAAACGCTTCGTGACCACAAAGCACGTCACGCCGCCAAAGGACACGGCTTTGGATATGAAATTCGAGAATGGGACGATGTCGCGGGTGCGATAGTTTGCGGCGGTATGGGTAGAGAACGCAATTTGATTGTCGATAAGCGACAAACCGATCTTACCCCTACTACGCACATAAAGGGCGAAATCAACAAGGAAGGCGTTCGTAAAATGACTCCGAGAGAATGGGCACGATTGCAAGGATTCCCTGATAGTTACAAACTTGTCCTTGCGGACGTTCACTTGTACAAGCAGTTCGGGAACAGCGTAACAGTTCCCGTCATTAGAGTCATAGCGGAAAAAGTCAAGGAGGAACTGAAGAATGGTTGAAAGTATAGTCGGAAAGAAACTGAATAAAGGCGAATGGGCTGAATTTTATGTAATGCTGAAATTGCTCGGCGAAGGCAAACTTTATACCGCCGACAAAACACTTAAAAAGAAGCTTGATAGTTATCTCGATATACTCAAAATCATTCGCCAAGAGTACGAT
>JAIDOO010000307.1 GCA_029063275.1 Clostridia bacterium | reverse complement strand
AAGCTGGTTGTCTATGCGGCGCGATTCGTGGCGTTCGGTGCCCAGAATACAAAGTCCGCCCGCTTTTATAACCTGTTATTTTTCGGCGTCGGTTTCCTTTTTATACATTTCGTAAAGCTCGGCATATCTTGCGCGCGCGGCTTTTTCTTCGTCGGTAAATTCGCGGTCGGCGTAAGAGATTGCCACCTCTATCATATCGTGGTCAAAACCCTCTTCGCGCATACGCTTGTTTGCGAGATACTCGGGGTTGCCGCCCAAAAGAATATCGGTACCGCGTCCCGCCATATTGGTCGCAATGGTAACTGCGCCGTATCTGCCCGCCTGCGCGACTATTTCAGCCTCGCGCTCGTGGTTTTTTGCATTTAAGATATTATGCTTTATACCGTTTCGGCGGAGAAGTCTTGAAATCTCTTCCGACTTATCTACCGTTACCGTACCTATAAGCACGGGCTGACCTTTTTCGTGTCTTTCAACCACTTCGTTTACGATAGCGCGTTTTTTGCCCTCTACCGTGGAATAAATCATATCGGCGTAGTCCACCCTCTGCACAGGGCGGTTGGTAGGTATTTCGACTACGTCCAATGAGTAAATTGTTCTGAATTCGTCCTCTTCGGTCTTGGCGGTACCCGTCATGCCCGAAAGCTTTGAATACAGTCTGAAATAGTTTTGGAAGGTTACGGTTGCGTGGGTCTTGTTTTCGTCCTTGACCTTAACCTTTTCCTTGGCTTCGATTGCCTGGTGAAGTCCGTCCGAATATCTCCTGCCGTTTAAAACTCGGCCCGTGAATTCGTCTACTATCAGAATTTCGCCGTCTGCCGAAACTATATAGTCCTCGTCGCGCTTGAAAAGCTCGTGCGCTTTCAGAGCCTGCTGTATGTGGTGGTTTAAATCCGCGTTTTCGATATCGCCGAGGTTGGCTATATTGAAGAAGCGTTCAGCCTTTTCGGCGCCCTTTTCGGTAATGGTTACGGACTTGTCCTTTCTGTCGATAATATAGTCCCAGTTTTCCATTTCCTGCAAAATTTTAGCAAGATTATCGTTGGCTTCCTTTTCTTCCGCGCTTAACTCCTTTTTCTTCTTCGAAGGGGTCTTTTTCTCAGCCTCCTTCTTGTCGTCGTCAAAACCGCCCGAAAGAGTTCTTACGAATTTATCCACGTCCTCGTACAGCTTCGAGCTTTCGCCGCCCCTGCCCGAAATTATAAGGGGGGTACGCGCTTCGTCTATAAGGATAGAGTCTACCTCGTCGATAATACAGAAGTTCAATTCTCTCTGTACCATTGCGGGGATAGATGTTTTTAAATTATCCCTGAGATAATCGAAGCCGAGCTCGTTATTGGTGGCGTAAATAATGTCGCATTTGTAAGCCTTTTTCTTTTCCTCGTCGTCCATACCGGGCACAACCACGCCCACGGTCAAGCCCATAAACTTGTGCACTTTTCCCATCCACTCGGCGTCGCGCTTTGCAAGATAGTCGTTGACGGTAACGATATGCACGCCCTTACCGGTAAGCGCGTTGAGATAAGCGGGCAGTGTAGAAACCAGCGTTTTACCTTCGCCCGTTTTCATTTCGGCTATACGTCCCTGATGCAGACAGATACCGCCGATAATCTGCACATGGAAGTGTTTCATTTTCAGAACGCGCCAGCTGGCTTCTCTTAAAGCCGCGAACGCGTCGAAAAGGATATCGTCAAGCGTTTCGCCTGCGGCGAGCCTGTCCTTTAAAATTTTAGTCTGACCTTTCAGCTCTTCGTCGGACATTGCCGCGTATTTAGGTTCGAGCTCCTCAACCTTTAATGCAAGCTTGTTAAGCTTTTTAACAGACCTGCGGCTGTCGGAACCCAGAATAAATTTAATTAAACCCATAATTTTCTCCGTTTAAAGGCAGGGTAGACTACCCTACACTATTTTTCATAATAATTGTACTACATTCGGGATAATAAGTAAAATTGTTTTTGAGGTAAATTGTATTTTTTTGGAAAAACTTAGTTATCCCTCTCTGCGTTATTGCCGTTTATCACAAATTTTAAATGCCGCCGCAGTTTACTGCGGCGGCAAAACAGTTATTGAATTTTATTCGGCTTCCAAAGGCGTGAACGAAAATTTTTCCACGTCGAAAAGCCCGGTGTCCAAAATCTTAAGTTTGGGAATAACCGCAAGGGATAAAAATGCAAGCGACATAAAAGCTTCGTATTCGCGTTTTACTCCCATTCCGTGCGCCTCTTCGATAATCGCGCGGCTGTAGCTTTGCAGATGCTCGGCGTCGCAGGACGACATAAGCCCCGCAATGTCCAAAGTCAGATAATGGGTTTCCCCGTCCGTTTCCACCAGCACCATTCCGCCGCCGATTTCCTTGAGCTTGTTAGCGGCTTTCGCCATAGCTTCGTTGTCGTCGCCCAAAAGAATTACGTTGTGCGAGTCGTGCGCTATAGTAATACCCATTGCGCCGCCTTTCAAGCCGTAACCCTTGAAAACAGCCTTGCCGATATTGCCCGTCATTTTATGCCGCTCGACTACGGCAAGTTTCAGAAGGTCGGTGCCCTTAACGTCGATATCGCCGTTTTCGTTTTTGACTTCCGCAATCTCGCAACCCGTAACCACTCCGCCGGGCTCTATCGTCATAGCCTTGACTTTGTTGCCCTTTACGCTTATTTTAAAGTCGTCCGCTTTTAACTCTTTTAAGTTTACGGTATTGAGAACGGATTTCGGAAGATAGCGTTTTGACGCGTCGAAGAGAGCCTCTCCGTCCTTTGCAACTAATTTTCCGCTCTTTATAACGTACTTCGCATTGAAATTTTTTAAATCGTCCACTATAACGAGGTCGGCGAGCCAGAAGGGCGCTATACCTCCCCTCCATTTAAGATTGTAACATTCTGCGCAATTGAGCGTTGCGCAGGTTACCGCCGTTACGGGGTCCAGTCCGTCCTTAACAAGCCGTCTTAAAGCGTCGTCGATATGACCCTTTTCCTTTAAATCCGCGGCGTGCCTGTCGTCGGTGCAGAGGATAAACCTGCGCGAATTTTTATCGTTGATATATTTGGCATTACCTAAGTTTTGGGTGGACGAGCCGTGGCGGATATGGACGTACATACCCTTAGATATTTTTTCCTCCACTTCCGCTTTGGTTACGCACTCATGGTCGGTTTTTATACCTCCGCAAAGATATGCGTTCAACTCTTTGCCGTAGACGGCGGGCGCGTGTCCGTCGATAATTTTCCCCTCGGCGTGCGCGGCTTCGAGCTTTTTGATAACGTCCTTATCGCAGTTTAAAACGCCGGGATAATTCATAAATTCGCCCAAGCCGAAGATATAATCTTTTTTTATCTGTCTTGCGGTCTCGTTGCCGTCGATGTGCGCGCCGCTCGTTTCGAAAGGAGTCGCGGGCACGCAGGACGGAAGATTTAACATAACGTCAAGCGGAACGCTTTTAGAAGCCTTTAAAATATACTCACAGCCAGCCATTCCGCACACGTTGGTAATCTCGTGCGGGTCGGCGATTATCGCCGTGGTGCCGCGCGGAACTATTAACGAAGCGAAGCCCTCGGGAGAAAGCTGAGAGCTTTCGATATGAACGTGTCCGTCGATATACCCGGGGAGCACGGTCAGATTTTTGCAGTCGATTTCTTCGAGTCCGTCATACTCGCCCACTCCCGCTATTTTTTCTCCGCAGATTGCAATATCGCCCTTAGCGATTTTTCCGCTGAATACGTCTACATAGGTTGCGTTTTTTAAAACCAGATCGGCTTTTACTTCGCCCTTGGCGGTTTTAATAAGTTTTTTCAGCATATGTTTTTCACCTCGCGCTTATTATATCAT
>JAIDOO010000306.1 GCA_029063275.1 Clostridia bacterium | reverse complement strand
GTGCGAAGGAACGCGTACCGCAAGGGTATCGAGCCCGCACGAAACCGCAGGACAAACCTTTCCCTTGCTTTTATAGACCATTGTCAAAGGTCCCGGCAAATACGATTTAGCAAGCGCTTTTGCGTATTCGGGAATTTCTGCAACCAGCCCGGATAGGTCGTAATCCTTATGAACGTGAACGATAAGCGGATTGTCGTTCGGGCGCCCCTTAATTGCGAATACGTTTTCAACCGCAATATTGTCAAAGGCGTTTGCTCCCAAGCCGTAAACCGTTTCTGTCGGAAAAGCAACCGCTCCGCCGTTATGTATAATCGATTTAGACAGCCGCAAAGATTTTTCATCTATTGGCAAAATTTCAGTGCGCATTTTAAAAAGGCATTTCCTCGTCTTCGGGAGGGATATCGTCCTCGCTTACGGGAGGTAATTCTTCATGTACGGGAGGAGCGCTCTGCTCTTCTCCGGGAGGCACTAAGCCGTCGTCGGGTTCGGGGTTGACGAATTTTGTATACTCGCCTTTAAACCGCAGTTTTATTCTGCCAAGACCGCCGTTTCTGTGCTTTGCCACAATAAGGTCCGCCATACCCTTTACGATATGTTTTTTTGCTATATCTTCGTCGGTGGCGTTGACGTCGGGACGGTTGATAAACATAACTATATCTGCGTCCTGCTCTATCGCACCCGACTCACGCAGGTCTGAAAGCTGAGGTTCGCCCGCCTGAATACGTCTAAGCTGTGAAAGTGCGATAACGGGAACGTCTAATTCCTTTGCCATTATTTTAAGCTCGCGCGTAATTGCCGCGACTTCCTGCGTTCTGTTTTCGTCGCCGCCGCGCGTTCCGCTTGACATAAGCTGGATATAGTCAATCATAACAAGGTCGAGCCTGCCGTTATTTTTTGACTTTATTCTTCTGCATTTTGAAAGAATTTCCGCAGGAGTAACACGCGAAGAGTCGTCTATATTTATGTGGCTGTTTCTCAGCTTTTCACTAACCTTAACAAGCTTTTTCCAGTCGTTTGGAGAAAGCTTGCCCGCAAGCGCGTCCGCCATACTGACTTTTGCCGCGCTACACATAAGCCTTTGGATTATCTGTGTTTCCGGCATTTCGAGCGAGAAAACTGCACACACCGCGTCGCACCCCAGCGCCGCAGATTCAATTATGTTCATTGCAAGCGAAGTTTTACCCATACCGGGACGGGCGGCAAGTACGATAAGGTCGGACTTTTGCAGACCGTTTGTAAGCTTATCAAGACGGGTAAAGCCCGTAATTATGCCTCTGTACGCGTCCTTATCCTTTGCAAGCTTTTCAAACTTGTCCAAAACCGCGTCGATTCCGCTGCCCTCGCGTATGTCCTTCATAGTTGACGTATCGTTTGTGCGCGAAACGTTGTAAATCTTTGACTCGGCAAACTGTATGCCTTTTACCGCATCACTGCCTGACTTTGCAAATTCAGCAATATCTCTCGCCGCACGGATAAGCCCTCTGTTTACGCTGTCGCGCTTGATAATTTCAAGGTAATATTTATAATTTGCCGCAGACGGCGTGATTTGCGCGAGTTCGGTAACATAAGAAATACCGCCTGCCTTTTCAAGGTTTTTGTCGCTTTCAAGTCTGTCGCAAAGAGTTACGATATCTACGGGCTTGCGCTCGGAAAAAACCATTTTCATTGCAGACAAAATATACTGGTGCGATTCCTGATAAAAATCGTTTTTATCAAGCTGTTCCAAAACCTCGGCAAGTATCTCGTTATCGATAAGCATACAGCCCAAAAGCGCCTGTTCGGCGTCAAGATTGTTGGGCATGACGTTATTTTTGTCTGACATAGTACTTTATATCCCCATTAATTTTTCAAATTCGGTAAGAGTATCCTCAAATTCGCGCATTGCAATTTCAAAGGGTTCGGTTTTCGAAAGGTCTACCCCCGCAAGTTTTAAAAGCGAAACGGGGTCGTTTGAACTACCGCTTGAAAGAAATTTGAAATAGTCCTTTACTGCGGGCTCGCCTTCCTTTAATATGCGGTTGACAATATTTATTGCGGCGGTTATGCCCGTAGCGTATTTATAAACGTAAAACGCGCGGTAAAAGTGCGGTATACGCATCCACTCGCAGGATACATTGTAATCGTGCTCTATATCTTCGCCGTAATACTTTTTACCGATACCCGCATAAAGCTCACACAAAACTTCCTTTGTCAGAGGTCTGTCATTTTCGGCAAGAGTATGCGCTTCGTATTCGAATTCCGCAAACATTGTCTGTCTGTGAAGCGTTGCGCGTATGCTGTCAAGGTAATAGTTTAAAAGGTACTTTTTAAGACTCGCGTCGCCCGCTTCTTTGAGCATATATTTGAGAAGCAAGGTTTCGTTAACCGTGCTCGCAACTTCCGCAACGAAAATTTTGTACTGGCTCTTTGCATACGGTTGATTGCTCTGAGAAAACCAGGTATGAAGCGAGTGCCCCATTTCGTGCGCGATTGTAAACACCTCATGCATTGTAGGCTGATAATTCAAAAGAACGTAAGGATGACAGTCGGGACAGCCGATACTGTACGCGCCGCCGCCCTTTCCTTCGGTTTCCTCAACATCCAGCCAACGCTCGTCATAGCCCTTTTTAAGAAGCGCCTGATACTCTTTGCCCAAGGGTGCAAGACCCTTTATAACGAGCTCGTAAGCTTCGTCGTAAGTGTATTTAACGTCCACGCCGTCAACAAGCGGCGCATACACGTCGTAAAAATAAAGCTTATCGCAACCAAGTATCTTTTTTCTGTCTGCGATATATCTGTGCATAGCGGGCAGATTTTTATCCACCGCCGCTACCAGATTATCATATACAGACCTGTCAACATCTTCAGAAAAGAGCGCGTGTTCAAGACAGGAATCAAATTTGTATACCTTGCTCAAAAACACGTCTTTTTTGATATTGCCGTAATAAATAGACGTAATAGTGTTGATGAGCGACGTGTAAGCCGAATAATATTTTTCATACGCTTCTTTGCGCTTTTCGCGGTTTGAAGAATGAAGTATAATACCGTATAACCCGTGGCTTAAATTAACCTTTTCGCCCTCCCACTCTATTTCGGGAAGATGCAAATCGAGATTGTCAATCATTGAAAAGCTTTCGTAAAATGAGCCAAGAATTTCACCCGACATACCTATAAGCCTTTCTTCCGCCTCGGAAACTGTATGAGGCTTACGCGCAATAATTCTCTTTAATTCATAATCATAGTCGGAAAATCTTTTATCCGATAAAAGAGAATTGAGATAGCTTTCCTTTTGCCGTGCCATTTCGGGCTCGAAAAACGAAAGCTCGGTAGCGTATTTCGAATTTAGCGCGCCGACCTTTGCATAATAAGCCGTGTACTTAGAAACAGACGCGTCCTCGTCGTGGCGCATATGCGCAAATACTGCAAGCCTTGACAGGTTTTTATCAAACTCATCGTTGGCTTTGAAGAACTTTAAAAGCGTATCGCTATCCGACAGATTACCCGCATATTTTGAAAAATCAAGCGATTTTTCGGTTTTATCAAAGGTCTTTTCCCATTCCTCGTCGGACGAAAAAATATCCTCAATCTTCCATTTGTATTTTTCTTTTACTTCGCTTCTTTTCATTGATTACCTTTTTTTATTACTTACTGCAATTAAATGCCTGGGGAACGTCAAAAGCAAAAAACTTGTGAAATGCCGTAAAAAACTTTTTATGTTTCATTGACCAGTTTGTTACCACGCCGTAAATTTTAGACACCTCAAAAGCTTCCAATTCCCTGCTGTCGTTGCTACCGTTCCTATTATCGCCCATTAAAAAGATTTTTCCCTCTTCAAC
>JAIDOO010000305.1 GCA_029063275.1 Clostridia bacterium | reverse complement strand
CCGCGAAAGCAAAAAAATACTTTTTTGCAGTAAAGTTTCGCCCGAACCCGCCGTCTTGTGCGAAAAATTTTTGATTGAAATACGCAATATCGACAGCGTTTACAAGCTGTTGAAGGACAATGATCTTCTGCCCGAAAAATATGTTTACGAAGGCGCGAAAAAAATCAGCGTCTTCAAAAAAATCAAGGCAAGGTTCAACCGCAGGCTTTCAGCCCCGCTCTTCTGGTCGGGCACAGGGTTGCTGTTTTTAAGCTACTTCACCTTTTTTCCCATATACTATATTATCAGCGGAGGAATAATGCTTATTCTCTCCGCCGTGGCTCTCGTCTTTAATTAAAACTCGATATGTTTAAAATTTTTCTTGCTTGATTTTCTGTAAAGTACAGCCTTTCTGCCGATAACGATTACGCACTCCGCGGAAAGTCTTTCGGCAAGCTCCCTGCCCAAAATCTGCGGGTCGCCGTCGGCGTTTTCAAGAATATTTATCTTTATAAGTTCACGGCTTTCCAGGCAGTCCGAAAAGCTTTTAAGCATATTTTCGCCAATTCCGTCCTTGCCCACCTGTCCTATCGGCGACAGATTAGCGGCAAGGGCTTTTAATTTACTGCGTTGTTTCGAAGTCAACATAATTTATCCTTTTAATTTATAAAATCAAATTCCACGTCGCCGACGATTACGGTATCTTTTTCGTTTACGCCCATTTCGCGAAGCTTTGCTATAACTCCCTTTTCACGCAGAATTTTCTGGAAGTACGCCATCGAATCGGGGTCGTCCAAAGACACGTTTCGGCACAGCATATCCACGAGCGCGCCGACAACCACAAAAGCGCCGTCGTCCATATAAATTTCAAATCCGAGATCTCCGCTTTTGGTATACGAAAAGTTTTCGTCATGCTCTATCCGTTTTACGGGAGGAAGCCCGTCCAAAACCGAGAACACTCCCTCAATAAGCTCACGGGTACCCTCGCCCGTTACTGCGGTTATGGGGAAAATTTTGTATTTTTTGCCGTACTTCTTTTTAAAAGCTTTTAAATTTTCTTCTGCGCCGTAAACGTCGCATTTATTGAGGGCTATCACCTGCGGCAAAGCCGAAAGTGTTTTGCTGTAACCAGAAAGTTCAATGTTGATTTTTTTGAAATCTTCCACAGGGTCGCGCTCTTCACTGCCCGAAATATCCACGACGTGCAAAAGCATACGGGTTCGCTCGATATGCCGCAAAAAGTCGTGCCCGAGTCCCGCGCCCTGCGCCGCTCCCTCGATAAGTCCGGGGATATCAGCCGCCACAAAGGATTTTTCATAGTACTTAACGACGCCTAAATTAGGCGAAAGAGTCGTGAAATGATAGTTTGCAATTTTAGGGCGCGCCGCCGAAATTTTTGAAAGCAAGGTGGATTTCCCCACGTTGGGAAAGCCTATAATGCCCACGTCCGCTATAACTTTAAGTTCCAAAATCAAAACGTGAGGTTCAGTCTTTTCGCCCTTCTGCGCAAAGTTCGGCGCGTGCCGTCTTGCCGTGGTAAAGCGCACGTTACCCTTACCGCCGCGCCCGCCTTCCTGAACAAGCTTTTTTTCGCCCTCTTCGAACATATCGCAAATAACGGTATCCGTTTCCGCGTCCCTTACGACGGTTCCAACGGGCACCTTAATAATAACGTCCGCACCAAATTTGCCGAAGCACTTATTCGTGCCCCCGCGTTCGCCGTTGCCGGCAAAGTATTTGCTTGTATAGCGGAAAGAAAGCAAATCGTTCATACTGCCGTCTGCGAGAATATAGACGTTGCCGCCGTTACCGCCGTCGCCGCCGTCGGGTCCGCAGGCAGGCTTGCCCTTATAGGACTTGAACGAATTCATACCGTCGCCGCCGTCGCCTGATTTAATTGTAATTTTTACCTTGTCGGTAAAACCGTTTCTGTCGGACATAATTTTCCTTTATTTTAAAGCCTTGTACAGCTCTTCATTCGTCGCGGTGCTTTCAAACAGGCGTATTACGCTCTCGCCCTGCTCGTGGATTTTGCGCAATTTTACAGCTACACACTGTTCCTCATGCGACAAAATTCTTTCGTCGCCGAATGCCAATGTATTTTCAATATCTATAGGGGGATTTACTTTAAATCTTGCAAGCTTCTGCGACAGCGCAATCCGCATATTGCAAAAATCTTTAAGTCCCGAATAAATCGCGCTCTCTATCGCGTCCCCTCCCTCGGTGAGTGCGGAAATTACGGTAAGAGATGCTCCCGCCTCGGTATTGCGCGCTGATGATATAAACCTTTTAACTGAGTCCAGCGCCGAAGAATCCAGCGCGGAATTTAACTGCGAGCCTGAATTATATGCGCGGGTCAGTTTTGTTACGTCGTCTAAAATGAACACCACGTCGCGGCAAAGCTCCGCTTGCCTTTTTGCGTATTCCAGAGCAAGCTCTGCGGTTTTTATATGAACGTGCACGCCCGCGTCCATTGTGGACGCTATAACGTCGACGCGTTTGAACGAACGCTTGAAATCCGCCGCCTCTTCAGGGCGAGCGTCAATCAGTGCGATAATAATTTTCAATTCGGGGTAGTTTTGTTCCAATCCCTTTGCAATGCCCTTTAAAACGGAGGTCTTGCCGGTGCCGTGCGGCGCAACTACGAACGCGCGCTGTCCTGCGGCTAAGGGAGACAAAAGATCTATCATTCTGCACGCGATATCGTCTTTTCCGCAAACTGCGGATAAACGCTTAACAGGATATACGGGTGCCAGACTTTCAAAATCCAGTCTTGAAGAAAGTCTTTCGGGTAATACCGCGTTTACCGAAGATACGCTTACCAGTCCCGCAAGCCCTTCCTGTTTCCGCCGCAATGCACCCTTGACGTAATCACCACGGCGCATAGAAAATTTAGTAACGAACGAGTCGCTTACATACACTTCGCCCGCTTTGGATTTAAGATACCATACTCCGTCCGAATCGTATAAAAGACCCTCGGTCGGCTCGTCGGAAACCGTAGCGCTTGAAACCTGCATTTCTATTCCGCGCGGGTTTTCCGCACCGAAAGAAGATAAACTTATTTCACGACACCTTAAAATATCGACTACAAGCTGTTTGTCATACTCTGCCGACTTGGGCGGCGCACCGCTTGCCGACTGAGAAGCGGGGTCTGTGTTGCCCGACGCTATATTCAATATCTCTTCTATTATGCGTTCCTTTCTTCCCTCTGTGGGGCGGGGAACACCTACCTGCCTTGCAACCTGCCTTAAATCGTAAATGCTTTTTGCTTTTAGACGGACGGCAAGTTCTTCTATCAATCTGCCGTCAGTCATTGCGCCTCCTCAACACGATAACGCGCGTGTTGTCGAAGCCGTCGAATTCGCGGCGGGTAAACTCTATTTCACTGCCGTCAATCTCTTCGATATCCTCTTCGTCAAAGGTCTGCAAAAAGTCATCGACCTTTTCGATATCTAATTTACAACCCTTGTCGCGGTAATGCATGGGAATTACGACGTTTGGCATAAGCCTGTCAACGTATTCTTTTGCCATTTCTGCGTCAACGGTGTAATTTCCGCCGACAGGAATTAAAAGCACGTCAACGGGCAACAAAAGCTCGATAAGCTCGGAAGAGCACGCCTCGCCCAAATCGCCGAGGTGGCATATATCTATTCCGTCCATGCGGAATTTGAATATTAAATTTTCACCCCTGACCTTTCCGCGCTGTCCGTCGTGAAAGCTTTTAACAGCGGAAATCTGCACGCCGTCAAGCTCGTGATTGCATTCACCGTCGATAATCACGGGATTGCCTGAAACCGCGCCGATATTGTCGTGGTCGTAATGACGGTGCGAAACGGTAACTGCGTCCGCACAGACTTTCGGCATATCGTAGCCTATCGAGCTGTCGTACGGGTCGCAGACAACCGAAGTGCCCGTGCTTTCAGTCAGCTTAAAGCACGAATGTCCCAAATATTCTATTTTCATTCTTCTTCCTCTTATTTATATAAAACGGTAAAACTAAGTTCTACCCTTTCACCCTCCTGACCGCTTTCGTATTCAAGGCGCACCCTGTGCCCGTGCATTGCGGATAAAATTTCGATTTTGCGGGTTACTACTTCAAACGAACCCTTCATACCGTTATAGCCGATTTCGCAAATGGTAGTCTTGCCCACTTTGAAAGGCATACGGATATTTTGCGAACCCGAACGGACGTATTCCGCCTCACCCTCCTTGAAAAAAAAGGTAGTTTTGTCGCCGTCCGTACTATAGTTCACCAAAACGGCGCCGTTGTTTTTTTTGCAGGTGCCTTCGGCGGAAATATCACCGTCCAATCCGCCGCCGCAGGTTATTATCCTCACGGAACACAGAATATCGGATTGTCCGTTAAAATCATTATAACACATATTTTAAAAAATTACTTTAAATTCTGTACGAAAATATCCGAAGTCATCAGATTTTTTTTGCCTTTGGAGTAACTCTCCTTTCCATTGCGCAAAATCTCGCAGAGCCAACCGCTATCGCCGCGCGCAATAGCCGATTTGACTTCTTCGAGCGAGTTTATGAGATTATTGAGCTTTTCAACAAGATTGTCCGCGTTTTTCAGATAG
>JAIDOO010000304.1 GCA_029063275.1 Clostridia bacterium | reverse complement strand
CTTCTGTATAATAGCGCACATCGACCACGGCAAGTCTACCCTTGCCGACAGGCTTATGGAAAAGACAGGTCAGGTTTCCAAACGCGAAATGGAGGACCAGCTTTTAGACTCTATGGACATAGAGCGCGAGCGCGGCATAACAATAAAGCTTACGCCTGTCAGAATGTTTTACACCGCAAAGGACGGCTTGGAGTACGAGCTGAATTTAATAGACACCCCTGGGCATGTAGACTTCACTTACGAGGTTTCGCGTTCGCTCGCCGCGTGCGAGGGCGCGATTTTAATAGTCGACGCATCTCAGGGCGTAGAGGCGCAGACTCTTGCCAACGTCTATCTCGCGCTTGAAAACAATCTTGAAATTTTGCCCGTTATCAATAAAATCGACTTGCCGTCCGCCCGCCCCGACGAAGCCAAGACCGAGATAGAGGAAGTAATCGGTCTTGACGCGTCCGCCGCGCCCCTCGTTTCCGCGAAGGAGGGAACGGGCATAGAGGACGTTTTGGAAGCGGTGGTCAATACCTTTCCCGCGCCCGACGGCGACGATTCCGCACCATTAAAAGCGCTCATTTTCGACAGCTATTACGACAACTATAAGGGAGTTATTTTATTCGTCAGAATAAAGGACGGAAGAGTTAAGGCTGGCGACAGGATAAAGACATTCCGCTCGGATAAAATTTACGAGGTGGTTGAGGTCGGTACGTTCAGTCCCAACCTTTTGCCGAAGAGCGGACTTGCCGCAGGCGAGGTAGGCTATATCGCCGCCTCTATAAAATCCATTTTAGACGTCGCCGTGGGCGACACGGTTATAAACGCCGACAACCCTGCAAAAGAGCCTTTGCCCGGTTATAAAAAGGTGCAAAGCGTCGTGTTCTGCGGAATTTATCCTTTGGACGGAAGCCGCTTCAACGACTTAAAAGACGCAATAATGAAATTACAGCTCAACGACGCCTCGCTCATTTTCGAGCCCGACAACTCGGTTGCTTTGGGCTTCGGTTTCAGGTGCGGATTTTTGGGGCTTCTGCATATGGAAATCATTCAGGAGCGTATCGAGCGCGAGTTCGGATTGGAGATTATAACCACCGCGCCGTCCGTAAGCTATAAGGTTGTAAAGACCGACGGCGAAACGCTTTTTGTGGACAACCCGTCGCATCTTCCGCCCCAGTCCGAAATCGAGCATATGGAAGAGCCTATAGTCAAAGCAGACATTTATTCCCCGCCCGACTACTTGGGTCAGATAATGGATTTATGCCGTGAAAAGAGGGGCACCTTTTTGCAGATGACCTATCTCGATAAGAGCAGGGTAAGGCTAGAATACGATTTGCCTCTGAACGAAATAATCTTCGACTTTTTCGACAGTATCAAGTCGCGCACGCGCGGTTATGCGAGCTTTGACTATGAGCTTAAGGGCTATCAAAGAAGCAAGCTCGTAAAATTGGATATTCTTTTAAACGGCGAGCCCTGCGACGCGCTTTCGATGATAGTGCACGAGGATTCCGCTTACAACCGAGGAAGAACGCTTTGCGAAAATCTCAAGGAAGCAATTCCCCGCCAGCTTTTCGAAGTGCCCGTGCAAGCCGCGATAGGCGGAAAAATTATCGCGCGCGAAACGGTCAAGGCGGTCAGAAAAGACGTACTTGCAAAGTGCTACGGCGGCGACATTACCCGCAAGAAAAAGCTTTTGGAAAAGCAGAAAGAGGGCAAAAAGCGTATGCGCTCGATAGGCTCGGTCGAAGTGCCGTCGGAAGTGTTTATGCAGATACTTAAAACAAACAAAGACTAAATTTACGAAAACAAATTATCCACATTTTCCGAGAGGTTGTAAGTGCCGTAAAATGCGTAACGGACGCATAGAGTTTGTAATTGCATTTTTCGGCGTAAAAGTAAAACAATGAATTTTTTTGAAAGCGTTTACGAAGCGGTGAAACTAATACCTGAGGGCAAGGTTGCCTCTTACGGTCAGATTGCGCTTGCCGTCGGCTCGCCCCGGGCTTCGAGGCAGGTGGGCTGGGCACTGCATAACAATCCCTATCAGGGTATCGTACCCTGCCACAGGGTTGTGTTCCGCGACGGAAAATTGACTTCGGGCTTTGCGTTCGGCGGAATGGAAGTACAGAAAAGCCTTTTGGAAAGCGAGGGCGTTGTTTTCAAAGACGAGTTTACGGTAGACATTGACAAATGCGGTTTTATTTTTTAAACGCCGCAAGCAAAACCGCGCTTTTGCGCAGCGCAACCCGATTTGTGCATACTTGCACCTCGGCGGTGTGAATTTGCGCGATTATATATCAGTTTGCCCTTCATATCGCGCAAAGAGCGGCAGAGCCGCTGAAAACCACGGAAAATCGCAGGCGCAGAATAGCCGAGATTTTCGTGAGAGGAGTTTTTATGTCAGGAATATACGTACATATACCATTTTGTAAATCCAAGTGCAGATACTGCGACTTTGCGTCCTTTCCCGATAAAATGTACCTTGCCGAAAGTTATATGGCTTGCGTTTACCGCGAAATGGCAAAGCGCAGGGACGAGCTGAAAGATTACGCTTTCGATACAGTGTATATAGGCGGCGGCACGCCGTCGGTCATAGACGAAAATTTTATCGCTATGCTTATGGCGGCGGTAAGAAAAAATTTCCGTCTTAAAGAGGGCGCGGAAATTACGATAGAAATCAACCCGGGCACCGTAAGCGAGGGAAAAATAAAAACCTATAAAAAATGCGGTATAAACCGCTTTTCGGTAGGCTTGCAGACCGCGATAGACAGCCAGCTTTCGGAGATAGGCAGAATACATACTCTTAACGAATTTGTAACCTGCGCCCGTCTTTTGAAAGGTGAAAATTTCAACGCGGACGTAATGATAGGTCTGAACAACCAGACCGCTGACGACGTTTGCAAAACTATCGAGGTTGCCGCGGCTTTCGGCGCAAGCCATATTTCTATGTATGCCTTAACGCCCGAGGACGGCACGCCGATATATTCAGACTATTTAAACGGCGAACTTCCCGACGGCGACGAGGTTGCCGCCCTGTACGATGCAGGCAGAAAAAAACTGGAAGAGCTGGGCTTTGCGCGGTACGAGGTTTCAAATTTCTGCAAAGAGGGTAAGGAGAGCCGTCATAATCTCAACTATTGGCGCAGAGGCGAATATATCGGCTTCGGCGTTTCGGCTTCGTCCTGCATAAAGGATGTGCGTTTTACAAACACATACGATTTGGACGAATATTTCAAGTGTATACTGTCCGACAATTTCGCCGTTATCGACAGGCAGGAAATCGATAAAGAGGGGCAGGAGGAAGAGTATGTTATGCTTGCAATGCGCACTGCGCGCGGCGTTGAGCTTGCAGAGTATAAAAAGCTTTTCGGCGCTGATTTTCTGAAAAAGTACGCTCAGCAGATTAAAAAGCTTGAAAGCTTTACCAAATGCGACGGCAAATTTTTCAGGATAAGGGACGGGCACCTTTTTGTACAAAACAGTATAATTGTCGAATTTTTCAATTAAATCGAAGCGGCGCACCGCGAGAGCGGTGCGCCGCAATTTTCAGCCCGTAATTTTTTTTGTTGCAATAATTTTTCCGCACTCGCCGTCCACGAGGTAGGCGGAAATATTCTTTTCCCTGCCGCATACGCCGACGTAGTAGTAACACCCCTCGTCGTATAAAAGCCGCACAAAAATCTCACCGCGGAAAATTCCGTTTTCCGTCATTGACGAAAACAGCTCGCTGTCGTGTTCCGCAACGCATTTCACAGCTCCGTTGCAGTCCATAACCCCATCGTACAAAACGCTCACCGCCGAAACGGTGTAGCTGTCGTCGCCGCAGGAAAGACTGACGTCAACGCTGTCGCCTGAAACCTCGTCCGAAAAACTTATGTAATAGCAGTTTTCAACCGCTTGATAGCTCATTTCGCCGCCCATTCCGTCCAAGCTGATTTCCACTTCGTCGTAGTTTTTGGGCAGAGTAACGTACACTTCGGTAAGGTCGCACATATCGCTTTTTATTCCGTCGGCTATGTAAGGATTTTCCTTTGCCGAGCGGTAAATTTTGACTTCCAGTCCGTCGCTGGAATACAGCCAGATGCCGTACCGCATTTCGGAAATGTAGTCAAGATAGTTTACCGATTTTTTACAACCGCTGAAAAGCGCCGCCGCCGAAAGCAGGCTAAGTCCCAAAATTGCAATTTTCTTCATACTTCAATATAATTTGGTTTTAGCGATATTATGA
>JAIDOO010000303.1 GCA_029063275.1 Clostridia bacterium | reverse complement strand
GTCGCAAATCGACCGTGCCTTTTCATATAATGAAATATGAGGCGAGGGGGAAAACCTTCGCCCAAAAACTAATGAATAAGGAAATAAATACAAATGTGTAATAATTGTAATAACGGTTGCGGTTGGGTCGGTCTTTTAAATCTGTTTACCAACCGTTCGGGGTGCTGTTGTAATTCCTGCGGAAACAGCAGAAACAATAACGGTAGATGCTGTAATAACTGGAACTGCAATAACTGCGGATGCAATTCCTGCGGAAACAGCAGAAGCGGCAACAACTGGAACTGCAATAATTGCGGATGCAATTCCTGCGGAAACAGCAGAAACAGTAACAACTGCGGTTGCGGCTGTAACGGCAACACCGAGCTGTTCAGCATAACCAGAAACGTTTCCGGTACATGCAACACCTGCAACGGTTGCGGTTGTTTCGATGCATATTATGCGGCGCAGTACGGTCTTTGCAATTCCTGCAATTCTTGCAACACCTGCAACGGCTGTAATTCCTGCAACAGCGCGCGTAGCGGATGTTCGTCTTGCGGTTGCAATTCGTGTAACTCATGTAATTCCTGCGGTTGCAACAATTAAAGGCTAAAAAATCGGGTATCCTTTTGCGGATACCCTTAATTTTTTTTAAATTGCAAAAAATAGTTTTATGCATGAGGTAATAGGCACTTTCAAATTTTTTTCCGACAAGCGTTTTTCGACTATTGCGGGGACGCTGGTATATTTTCTTATAATGAGCATCGCGCCGTTTACGCTTTGGCTTACTTTGGTTTGCGGAAATGTTGATATTGAAAAATTTTTATCTCACGAGCTTTTTGAAAGCGTCAGCCCGTTTTTGCGGTATTTAAAATCCTCTGCCGAGGGCGCGGCAAGCGGCGCGGGGATTATACTTTTAGTAACTACGCTTTATTCGTCGACAAACTTTTTTTACCATTTAAGACGTAGCGGAGAAATTATATACGATTCCCCCGCTGTAAAAGGCGGACTGAGGCTAAGGCTTGCGTCATTGGTGCTTATTTTTGCGGCTATATTGTTGATAGCGTTAATAGCGGGTATGTCCGTAGTGGGAAACTGGTTTTTGGATAATTATATGCCGTATTACGTTTCGGACGCAATTTCCTACGTTTTTATAACTGCTACCGCGTTTGCCGTGGCTTTGGTATTGAATATTTTTGCCTGTCCGTTCAGGCTTAAAGCGGGAGAGGCGGTAGCGGGCAGTCTGCTTACAACCTTGCTTTGGTTGATTTGTCTGATCGGTTTCGGCATTTATCTGCATTACGCTAATCCCGAAAGGCTTTACGGCAAGATAGCCTCGATAATAATTTTTCTATTGTGGTGCTATGTTATGATGACCGCTTTCGTTGTCGGTGTTATCTATAACGGAATGTTTAAAAGCCGCCGCGTCATAAAAAATCTCTTTTAAAAAACTCCGCTTTGTTCAAGCGGAGTTGATTTTTATATTTTAATACTCGATCATACAAGCGCAAGCTAAGGCGCCGGGACCTATATGGCAGGAAACGCTAAGCGAAAGGGGGTCTATAAATTTTATAACATTGTTGGGGAAAATTTCTTGAAGCTCTGCTTTGAATTTTTCCGCCTCGGCAAAATTTTCTGTGTGTGCGATTGCAAGTGCCATTTTGCCGGCCTCGTTTTCGGCTTTAAATCTTGTTTCAAGGTCTTTTTTAAGCGCGTCAATCATAGTCTTTTTTGCCGCCGAAAGCTTAGTAACCTTTGCATACTGGTCAAGCTTGAAGCCTTGAATTTGCAAAACGGGCTTAATGTGGAACAGCGTTCCGATTGCGGCAACGGCGGGAGTAAGTCTGCCGCCTTTTTTAAGGAATTTAAGAGTATCTACCATAATGTAAATGCTTGCCGTCATTTTGGTGTCAAGCAACCATTTTACAATTTCTTTGGCAGATTTGCCTTCTTTTGCCAACTTCAAAGCGTCCATAACACTCTGTCTTTGCGTGATAGAAATTCTTTGGTTGTCAACAACGTAAACTTTGTCTTTATATTTTTCTTCGGTTTCCGCAAAGTGTTGAAGAGTGTGGCAGGTTTCCGAAAGTCCGCTTGACATAGGTATGTAAACTACTTCGTCCGCAGTTTCAAGCGCCTTATCCCAAAGCTCGCCAACATTAATAGGGTTGGGTTGCGAGGTTGAAACCTGCGCGTCTGCCTTCAATTTTTCGTAAAACTGCTCCTGCGAAAGGGTTAAATCTTCAAAAAATTCTTCTGCGTCGATAAGAACGGGCATGGGGACGACGTAAATTCCGAGTTCCTTTGCCTCGCTTTGCGTTATGCCGCTGTTGCTGTCGGTCATAATTGCTGTTTTCATAAGTTATCTCCTTGAAAAGTTGTTAAACTATTAAAATTATATAATAAACAGGTAGTATAAGTCAATAATTTTTAGGGCAGACACAATATATTGTGTTTGTCATTGTGGATAACCACTATTTTAAAAATTTTGTCAAAAACTCTTGTAATTTAAAAATTGCTGTGTTATAATTGCCATACCACAATTATAAACAATTTCATAAGGAGAATAACAACCACAATTTAATATAATTTTCTATACGGTTATGGTAGTATCCAACTGGCGTTGGGTATTCCTTAACAATTTAATAGCCATAATTGTATGGATTATACCAGATTATTTTATTAGGGTTGTTATTAAAGTTGTTTATAGTTGTGGTGACTGAAGGGATACTACATAGCAGAGTGTGTCTCTTCGGAGCCACACTTTTTTTATTGCATTTTTTTAGACCACGTCATCTGATATCCGCGCAAATGCGGATGCAGAGAACCTCTCTTAAGCTTGCCGCAGCACCATACGGCGCGGCGGCAGGTTAAGGCGGTGGTAAGGAGAATATTTATGAAAATGAAATCAAGGAATGTATTAACGGCAGTTTTGGCGTTACTTTGCACCGTTGCACTTGCATTTGGCGTAAGTTTTGTTATGCCTAAAATCACAAAATCGGCTAACGCGGCAACTAATACTCCATCATACACGTTTGCCGCTGTGCGATCTTATCAGTCTGCTACAGACCAGGCTTCATTAACGTATAGTGATTTAACGGGAAATAGCTATGAGCAAGTTAATGCTAATACTTGGTATGAAACAAATTATTATAATAATTTTAATGCTATGTATCTTCAAATGACTACAACAATAGTTGTTCCGCCTTTGACAGAATATATAGTTAAGTACACATTTTGTCTTCGCTCTTGTCCTGCCGGTGCTTCCGTGCCGGTACATTGTATGGTGGATTTTTTATACTTAGATGATGCGGATGACTCAAATATATCACAAATTACAAATTCTTTGAGCTTTCCTAATACTCAATATAGAATAACAGGTTTAGATTATTCAAGTCCTAACGATTGGATAAATGATAATTACGTAACGGTTGAGGTGAGTTATGCAAATGACACTACATCAAGCAAAACCTGTAATTCCTATTGGGGCGTTTATGCAAGTGCCTTTTGTTCTGCTAGTACTAGGAGGTTGCATGCGTCTTTGGAATACGGCACATACACGGTTGATGTGGTAACTTCGGGTGCGCCCTCTGTTAATAATCCTTCACCCGTAACTTTTGATAATAATTATCACAATTTTACTTTTGCTTATGATAAAGTCCATTCAGTAGTAACTTCAATTGAAAAGGAAGATTTTGGAAATAATAAAACAAGCTTATATAGCTATGATATTGCAACCGATACTTCAACAGGAACAAATCTTGTTGACGGAAACGGTGTTATATCTTTGAAAGAAGCGGGCACGTACTATGTTAGTTTTGCCGCGCTGAAAAATTATTGGCCTTGGAGTGATACGAACACATACGGAACTCGGACTCTTACAATAAAAATTGAGCGTGCTAAGCTTTCATTGCCAACGATATCGCCGCCACAATCGTATACAGGCTCATCGTTAATGTACACTTTAGCCAATTTTAATATGGGTCAGGATATAAGTATGGACGGCGTAACGCCGCCGAACGGTGCAACCGTTACCGATGCAGTTGGTGGAACGCCTACGGATACAACAGATACGTTTAAGGCAACAAATGTCGGTAAATACACTGTTACATTAAACCTGCGCGACACAAATAATTACACCTGGACAGACGGAACAGATACAGCAAAGACCGTAGACTTTGAAATTACAAAGAAAGAACTGTTATCCACTTCGCCCATAAGCTCAAAAGTAAACAGCATAGGCAGTGCCGAGTGGAAGTATCAAGATAATACGGTTACTGTAACGGTAACAGATGACAGGGTATCTGGCGAAATGGTAAATCTAACCGCCTATTACGATAAACAGGGCAGTACGAGTTCGCCTGTACCGCTTACCGCGAATTTGACAACGAGCGGTAACGTAACAACAATAGCAATGCCGGATAATATCGCCGTAGGGAAGTACACCTTGTATATATCACTCAACGGCACGAGCGGAGATAACGGCAACTATCAGGTAACAAAGAACAACACTCTTGATTTTGAAGTAACCGCGGCGGCAGTAGACCCCACAACCTACGGATGGATATATACGAAAGACGGTGC
>JAIDOO010000302.1 GCA_029063275.1 Clostridia bacterium | reverse complement strand
ATCGTCGTCATCGTCCAGCACAAACTGTTCGTCCGTATCGAACGGATTTTCCCCGTCATCGTCCACTTCGACAAGTTCGGAGTTAGGCTTTTGCTTATCTTCGCTTTGTGCAAGCACTTCGGCGTGAGAAAGAATATATTTCGGCTCTTTGTCCTTTTCAAGCACGACTACGGAATACTGCTTTAACAGCTTCTCGATATATGCGTCCGTTGCGTGGAACGGAACGCCGCACATTGGCACTCGTTCTTTGAGTCCCACTTCGCGCCCTACAAGCGTTAAATCAAGCGCGTTTGCCGCCTTTTTTGCGCTCTCGTCGAACATCTCATAGAAGTCGCCCAAGCGCGTCATTACAATGGAGTTCGGGTATTTTTCCTGTGCGGTCAAATACTCTTTATAGAACGGCGCAAGTTGCGGCTCGGTTTCCGTCTGTTCGACGGTCGCTTTTTCGTCCTGCCAATTCGGGTATTTGAACGGAACGCCGCTGTTCGGCTCATCTATATCTACCGAAAACAGAATCTCGCCTGTCGTTTCCATATCTTTGAGCAAGCCGTTTTTGAGTTCGTAAAACTCTTTATAGTCCTGCTCGGTAAAATCGCCGCTCTCGATAAACTCCTGCTGACTGACTACCCAATGACTGTCCCGTATAAAACTCCAAATCTTTTCGTTCGTGGACACCAAAATGAGCGAATCGTCCGAATTGTCGTAATTCCCTTTATTGTCGTAATTCTCACTTTTACCGAGATATACTTCACACGCCGAGTGCGGTATGCTCGTATCAAGCCAACGGAGAAGCGCAACACGATCTTTGTAGAACGTGCGCGACGCGCTATGTATCTCTACGATATTTTTCGGCTGTTCGGCAATTACAGGCTCGTCCGATATCGTTTCTTCGTCCACGTCGTCAATGACCTTGACTTCGTTTTGTTTACGCACATAGGCTTCTTCGATTTCCTTGTGCAGAAAATCCGCAAAGCCGCACACGTCCTTGAACAACTGTGCGTTGTCCGTTAGGTCGCCCGTCATACCGTGCATAGTGATTCCGTTACTTTTCGGAAAGCCCGTTTTACTGTACAGCGAATACGTTACACCCTCTAATATAAAACGGTTGCGTTCTTCGTCGTCCGTAAAGTACCCGTTCTCCTGCAAGTAGGTCGCAACCCCGACGTGAATCTTACGATAATCGCCGCGAAGGTCTGCGTCCATCTCCGTGCCGTTCAGCGCGTCAAGTCCTTGCAACAGTCGTTTTATAGGGTACACAAGCCTTTTATATCTTTCTTCGCCGTGCGTGTCGTTCGCGTCGAATACAAACTGCTTATATCCGTCCACGTCGTAATACGGCACTCCCTTTTTTCCGCGCGTTATGCGCCGCCCCATTGCGTTCCACTCCTCGAACGAATAACAAACGCCTGCGGTCGGGCGGCTTATGATGATTTGGCAAGCGTCGTGCAGACTGATATGCGGATTCTGAGCCACAAAGCGATAAAAGTTTTTTATCTTCTCTCCGTCCGTGAGCATTTCCTGTATAGCCGCGTTCCGACTGCTCAACCTGTTCTCACTCATTTAATTCCTCCTTTGCCTTGTACTTGCCGAATACTTCCCACCATATCTTTCTGCGCTTTCTGTTAGACGGAAAGTACAGAACATTGAACGCCGCTTCTGCGCCCATAAGATAAACAAGGCTTTTAATCTGATCACGGTTGAATTTCTCGCGTTTGCGTAACCTGCGCTTAAACTCGTCGGGTTCAAGCCCCATTTTTCGGGCAACGTAAGGTTGCGTGTGGTCGTTTTCGTATATCCATTTTTTCAGTAGATACTTTTTCAGCGAATAACCGTCCACTTGCACAACATCGTCCATTGTCAACTGTTTCGACCTTTCTTTCATTTCGCCTCCTCGAAGTCTATTACTTCAAACATTGCGTCATCGCCAAAACGGTTGTATATCTCTGCTACCAAGTCGGGACTAATCTTGCCACCGTCTTTTAAGTAGGTGTATGTTCCG
>JAIDOO010000301.1 GCA_029063275.1 Clostridia bacterium | reverse complement strand
ACCGTGTATATAGCGGCGTCCGTGGCTTTAAGCTTTTCTGCCGTGCTATCCCAACTTATTGCACTGGCGTTATTTGAAGTATAGCTTATAACGCTCATTATGTCTTTATCGTAGCCGCTCAGACCAAACTCATACTCGTCCGCTTTATAGGTCTGGGTTGAGTTCTGTATTGTTGGTACGGCTATGCCTTTGGGATTAATTTTTATCTTTAGGGTTTGCGGCGACCTTGTAAGGGAGCCGTCAGCAAGTCTGAACGGCACATCACTGGTAAGATTTGCCGTGATATCGTAAGCCCCGATCGTTGAGCCGTTTTTTATAACGTTTGTAAAATTATTAGGAAATACAAAGTTGACCAAACCACCGTATGATGAATACCATTCGGAAGTTTCGATATCATACAATATCTCTGTCGATTTATCGTTACCGTCATATTCGCATTCCATATCTTCAGGCATATGTACGGCAAGATCCTTGACTTCTTTTTCAAACGAACCCAAAGTTATATCGCAATTGCCTCTAATCCAAGTAGACGTTGAACCTGTATTGCCTAAAAATATGTGCATTCCGAAACTAAATTTGAAAGTTTGCTCGTTATCACTGCCGTTTATAAGATAATATTCTCCGGAAGCAATACTATAATTAGGCTGCCAACTAACAGCACGATAAGTTCCTCCATCCTGATATAGTCCTGCAACGGATACGGACGATCCAGCTACAGCATTATCGAAACACAATCCGTCAGAGCCGCTTTGCGGCGTCAAATCACTATTTGACGTAGCTGCATTTGTAGTGGGTTTAAAATAATAAACACCAACTGAATTTGTCCATAACTGACTGGCAACTATAGAAAATGCAAAATTAACATCAAAGGAAATTTTACATTCTGCCCATGCAGGAACGGTAACACCCACTTTAAAATCAAGATACTGCACCCTGCCGTAGTTTGTACCTGACGGCTCCGAGAAATTTATCGATGATTCGCTTTTTGTTGTGCTTCCGGTAGATAATGAGCCAGAACTTAAACTTGCTCTGTCTATTGATGACGGTGAACTTCCCAGAACCTCGCTATATTCTTCCACCTCATCAGGTAAAATTTTCAACTTAACTTTATCTTCCAAACTTTCAGCACTTGCATACATATTTTCAGTTATAGGCATAACAAAACTTACACCAAATGCAAGTGCAACGGTGCAAAGTAACGCCAAAACTGCGGTCAATAAATTCCTTTTATTTATTTTCATAAAGTGTCCTCCTTACCACCGCCTTAACCTGCCGCCGCGCCGTATGGTGCGGCGGCAAGCTTAAGAGAGGTTCTCTGCATCCGCATTTGCGCGGATATCAG
>JAIDOO010000300.1 GCA_029063275.1 Clostridia bacterium | reverse complement strand
ACGTCGTACACTGATTTTACAAACGAGCTTGGATATTCCCGCGCGATAATTGCCAGCAACGTTGCCGAGCTCACGCAAGACGGCGGCGCGTTCAGACGTGCCGGTCAATCAAAGTACGAGGCGGCGTTCGACTTCGATACAAAGCACGGCTTGCCGGTGTATCATTTTTTACGCGTGGAACCATTCAACGGAATACGATTAACCGGAAACGATGTTTTATTCGTTTCAAACGTAATACGCCATTATCTGAACGCTGACCGCGCCCAAAAGTATTTTATCGGCGGTGAAATCCGTGTGGCGTCGTTCCTTGGCACGGTGGAAAGTACCGCGCACGGTGTAATTAATAGAGTGCTGAAAGCTGGTATTTTGCACCGCTTTGTATTACACGATGGCAAGCTCGATACAGGCAAGGGAATTAACGGAGATTATCAAACCGTGTACGTTGTAGACGATAAGATTTTAAAGCGTGTAAAAGAAATCAGAAAAGCGGTAAACAAGGCACAAGCCAAGAAGAACGCATTGAAATCATTGTTTACGGGTAAATCTGAACAGAAGAACCAGCGCGACGACGTGCACTATGACAAATACGCGCTGGCGACGTTGGACGAGCAAAAGTATGAAAAGCTTGAAGTTGCGTTTGCGTGTGATGAAACGTATCAGAACATAAAACGACGTTACGCAAAATTGCGGGCGGATTGGCTTAATATGTTCAAAAATGACCCTACTCGCGCGGACGAGCTCGAAGTCGAAATGAACAACGTCGCGGACGAGCTCGAAGCTTATATCCGAAGTCGCGGCGCGCCGCCCGGTGATATTCCTGCCGACCTCGGCAAATACATAAAATAAACAGCGTAGACAAGCTCTACGCTTTTCGGCGTTCATAAAGTGTAAAAAAAGCCCGGTTTCGGGCTTTTTTCATTATCGTAAAAACCGCTTAAATTATAAAAATTTAGGCGGATTTATTCTGAAAAAATTCAGGTATCGGAAAATAAACTATTCTATACTAATTACCGACAACTGAAAGTTTAGTTTCTGAGAGCCGAAAGTTTGGTTTTCGAGTACTTATATATTTTTTTATCAAAATTTTTTACTGAAAGAATAATAAGAAAGTCGCGCGGGTGCAGGCTTACGCCCCCAGAGAAAGCGGCGGGAATTATCCGCGCGGGCGCGGTAACATTTAAAGCGGTGTGCCTGCGGCTGTTCTGTTGCGTTGCCGGCGTTCGTGCTCGTTCAGAGCTTAGCTCGGTATCAGAGCCGCAGGCAGAGTGTTAAAAAGCCGCTTGCGCGGCAAGCTGAAAAGGCGCGTATTACCCTTAACCCGGCGCAAACGGTTTTGATTGACTTACACTTTAAATCGGTGTATACTGAAACTCCGTGGTAAAACACGGGTACGACAGGGCGACCTGCGGCGGTTAGCACTTCCACTAATGAGGAGGTGATTTTATGAGCATCGATTACTTACTGCTTTTGCTCGCGCTTATACGGCGCGGCGCGGTGTCTTCGGTTTCCGTTTCTAAAAACACGGTAACTATTCGCATAAAAAAATAATCGCCCTCGGGTTCTTGGTGAGGACGATTATTTCAATCTAACTAACTTAGGCTAACCGCTGCCCCGGTTTCGCCCTTGTTGTACTTTTATTATATGCCCCACTTGACAAATTGTCAAGTTTTTTTTAATGTTACTTGCATTTAGTCCGCGCTGGCGAGTCTGATTGATTTAAACTTAAATTAGAGGAAAAGAAAGCAACCGTTTAAAAAATTGTTTGGGTGTAATTTGGGTGTAACTTCTAAAAACGCTAAAAAATGGCGATTTTAAGCGTAAAATTCGACTTTTTTGCTTTTTTCCTACGGTTCAAATCCAGCTACCCCAGCCAAAAGCCCTATATGTTGTGTATATTTGTAAAGGATAAACACAATATATGGGGTCTTTTTTTACGTTTTTGGTACCCTTTGGGGTGTAAATTGGGGTGTAAAATCAGTCCGTAATGAATTTAATAAATTCATTTGTTTTCGCATAAACTTGTCAGAATAGCGAACGTAAACTTTACCGGTAAGCCTTTCAGGACTATCGCCAAGCCATACTTCAACTATTTCTTCCCTTACATGTTCGGCGCAAATTGTTGCAAACGTGTGCCGTAGGTTGTAAGGGGTTAAATTATCGCCCAGAGCTGATTTTAAAATTTCGGCTGTTTTATGCTGTGCTATCGGATATTCAATCGGCTTATTAAAATCAATGTATTCCCTCGCCTGATTAGGTATAGGGATTTTTTTATACTCTATTGCTCCGCCTTTTCCCTTCCTGTTTTGTCTGCTTTTATTGACAATAGACTTAAAAGTATGCTATAATATGTTATAATAACGGCAATGCAGATTATAATCTGTATCTTTACAAATTTCATTACCTTTCGTGAAGTTGCCACTATTTGAATACAGTACAAAAATGCCATTGCGAGCAATCATTTTGCTCTTGCATTATAATTAGATAGGTGTACTATGGAATTCTCTAAATTCTGCCTTGAAACAAGGCTAAAACTCAATTTAAGTCAAGAAATGTTGGCTAGAAAGCTCGACGTTTCTTTTGCTACAATCAACCGTTGGGAGAACAGCAAAGCCCTTCCCCAGAAGCTGACTCTATACCGCTTTGAAAAGTTCTGTGAAGAAAACGGAATTGAGTTTGTCGCAAATTTGACTCTTTGAAAATTTAACGTGCGAGGAAATTATTATGGCTACAAGCAAGAAACTTGAAATTATATACCACAACGGACAACCTGACGGTGTACGCTCTGTCCATCGCCACCTGTCTACCATTACTACTTATATTATACCGCGTCCTTTGCTATCGGAAGCAAAAAGGATTTCGGGTATTACAAGACCCGGCATCTACTATCTGATTAACGAAAACGATGAAAATAAAATTGCGCAAATCTATATCGGACAGACACGCATCGGCGTAACGCGCCTTGACGATCATAACCGTTCCAAAGACTTTTGGAATAAAGCGATTATGTTCCTTGCCGACAACAAAACCTTTTCTCTTGATATGATAAGCGGACTTGAAGAATACGCCATTATCAAAGCTCACGAAGCAAAAAGATATAAGATTGAAAACACCGTTAACCCTAAATACGAAATCGACGAATACGACCTCCCTTCTATCGAAGAAGTGTACGACGAAATTCAGTTTGTTATGGCAACACTCGGATACAAGATGGACAATGCGAAGCTAAATAAAAATGAAACTGATATTTTTCAAACTACCAGAAATGGGATTGTTGCCTATGGAGTTTATAAAAGCGAAAAGTTTGAAGTTTTAGAAGGTTCTCAAATTGATATAAAGTCAAAAGGATCCGCAAGACGAAAACTTCAAACACAAAGACAAACGGCTTTAGAAAATGGCGAAATCGTTGAGGAGAATGGTAAGTTCATTTTAAAAGTATCCATGTCATTCTCTTCTCCAAGTGCCGCAGCTGAATTTATTTTAGGCTATGCAGCCAATGGT
>JAIDOO010000030.1 GCA_029063275.1 Clostridia bacterium | reverse complement strand
GGCTAAAAGCCCGCGCCGCTATTAAATTTTGCAGATATATTAATATTTGGTTATCTTTACCGAGCGTATAATTATAGGCATCGAGGTCATTGTAAAATTAGTCGCAATATAGCGTCCCTCGTCGCTTGCAAAGCTGTCAAGCTTGTCTACCTCGGTGCTTACAGACGAAGTGAAATTGCCGTTCGCGGTAGTGAGCGCGTCCTGATAATCGGCAATCGCTTCGATAAGCGCGTCAAGCGTATCCTTCTGGCTGTCGTTTCTCAGCTTTGCGAAAATCGCATAGTTGCTTGCCGAGTTTGCAGAGCTTGCAGAAGCCTGTATGGTGAATATGCTTGTTGCCGCGTTGTATTTGTAGTCGTGTTCTAGTATCTGACCGAAGCTGTTCTGTATCGCGGCTTTCTGATAGTTTGTGCCCTTGTCGTAATAATACATTTTCAAAACGCCGTAGTCCGCAGTCAGCGCGCCGCTCTGGATAACGTGGTCGTTTGCGGAAAATTCGCCGATAAGCGTGGGAAGCGCGTCCTCTGATTTTACGATTTGGTTATTGTTGCCGTCGTAAGCAATCTGTTTATAAACGCTGGGCGTAAGCGTACCCGACGCCGCAAGGTCGTAATAGCTCTGTTCCTTCGAGTACTCGTCAAGGTAGTCGGTCATATCGCCGTTTGCAAACGCAGTCGCATAAGCGAAATGCTCGTCCTTGTCCTCGTACGAATAGCCGCCGGTATACCACTCGGTGCCGGTGTAGTTGTGAACTATCATATCGTTATAATAGCCCGCGTCGGCAAGCTCGATAAAGTGCTGAACGGTCTGAGGGTACATATTTCTGTACAGGGTGTACTCTATTTTATAAGTTACTTCGTTAAATTCAATGGTAATTGCCGCACGGGGGTGTTTTGTCTTTATCGTGCACGCCGAAAGCGCCGCCGAAAATGCGACGACCACAACAAGCGTTATAGCAATAAATATGTGCTTAATCTTTTTTGACATTGCTTGTCCCTATATGATTTTTTTAGTAGTACCTTTATATTTTACTTTTTATTGCCCGTTCCGTCAAGCAATTTACTTACATTGTAACATTTAAATTTCTTTTACGAAATTGCAAGCGTACCGCTTGACCTCGTATCTTAATTGCAAATAAGTAATACGGCTTATCTCACGTCAAACGGGCGTACCGCTTGACCTCGTATCTTAATTGCAAATAAGTAATACGGCTAACCTCACGGCGATTATAGAAGCCGCCCGCGCCAAATGGCGCGGGCGGCTGTTTAAGTCCTGTAATCTATTGGATTAACGTAAAAAGCTTTTTAAAGGAATTTTTTAAGCTTCTTTTCAAAGCTTTCCTCTATTCTGATGAGCTCGGTCAAAAGCTTTTTAACTTCGGGGTCCATCTTCTTTTCGCCGTCGGTCAAAGAGGTCTTTAACGAAGTTATGCCGTTGACCGTGCCCCTTATCATCATCTGCGCGATGTTCTGCGGCGAGTTGTCGTCGTAGCCGGCGGCGTTGTACTGCGGC
>JAIDOO010000003.1 GCA_029063275.1 Clostridia bacterium | reverse complement strand
TACTTTAGGGGCGCGCAGTCGCGTAAGACTTAGCGCCCCCAAAGCTTAAAGCGAATAACCGCTTTCAAAAGTCATCGGGTTGAGATAGGATAATTTTCCGTCCGAATTGAATTTTAAATATTTTGCCACAAGCCTCTGCCGTTTTGCGCCGTATTTGTCATTCAGCGCTTTGTCGCCGTATTTGGTATCGCCCAGAACGGGACAGCCGATAAACGCCGTATGCGCGCGAATCTGGTGTGTTCTTCCGGTATGAAGAATGATTTTAACCAGTGCAATATCGCCCCGCTCCTCCAAAACGCAATAGTCGGTTTTTACGGTTACACCGCCCTGCACCGGAGCGGAAAAAATTTTAACTTCGCCCCTTTTTTCGTCCTTGACAAGGTAGGCGGTAAGGCTTGCGCTTTTACTTTTAAATGAATTTTTGCACAAGGCTATATATGTTTTTTCAATCAACCTTTTTTCAAACGCGGATAAAAGCTCTTCCTCCGCCTGTTTTGTTTTGGCAAACACAATAAGCCCCTGCGTGTTTCTGTCCAGCCTGTGCACGCCGAAAAAATCGCCCTTTTCGGAAAGCTCCGAAAGCAACCCTTCGAAGCTTACGCCCGACGGTTTGTCCGCGATATAAATATTTTCGTCCTCGTATACTGCGGTGTGGCTGGGCATACTTTCCTGCTTTAACGAGGTGTAAAAAACAACCTCGTCGCCCGCGTTCAAAGCTATATTCTTTGAAACGCGCACGCCGTTGACTTTTATATCCTTTGACCGCAAAAGGCGGTCAAAGCAAAACGAGCCCTGCGGATAAACGCAGTCGGTAAAGTCTTTTAAATTAATTTGTTTTTCTGCGGTAAACTTTTTCATAAGCCGAAAATAAGGTGAATAAGATATGCGCCCAAAAAGGCGATTACCGTTTGCACGGCAAAACATTTTAAGGTAAATTTCAGCCCCGCCTCTTTGCAGGAAGCCGAAAACGCCGAAACGCATGCGGGACTTAAAAGTATAAATGCGCACATTGCAACCGCCGACGAAAGATTGAGCCCCGTGCCCGCAGGCATAAGCATACCGACGGTAGCCGCCACGTTTTCCTTGGCGATAAATCCGCACAGCGCCGCATAAGCGAGCCGCCAGTCCGAAATCCCCATTGGATAAAACAAAAAGGTAAGGGCGCGGCTTATGGAGGCGAGCATACTTTCGTCCGCCTCTACGTAACTGAAAGCAAACGAAAAGTGCGACAAAAGCCAGCTGATTATACAGAACGCAAGAATTACGCCCGACACCTTGATTATAAACGATTTGAGATAAAAATACAACTTTTTGCCGACGGCTTTAAGCTGAGGAAAAATTATGGGCGTAACCTCTGAAAGCATATCCTCTTTTTTGCCCTTTAAAAAAGCGGAAAACGCAATGGAAAGCAAAAGCCCCGCTAAGTAGAAACAGGTTACGGCGGGAAAAGGATTTTTAAACAGCGGTGCCAAAAACGTTAAAAACACTGGCAGTTTTGCGCCGCAGGGAACGTACGGCAAAACCGCTATCGTGCGCCTTTGCGCATTCTCGGAAGAGTATCCCCGAGTAGTCATAATCGCCGCTGCCGTACAGCCGAAGCCCGATATAAGCGAAAACGCCGCCCTGCCCGAAAGGTTGACCTTAGCAAAAAATCCGTCCGCGCAAAATGACAGTGCGGAAGTTATTCCGCTTTCATCCAGCAGAGTTAAAAACAGATACAGTATGGCAAGCTGCGGCAAAAATGAAAGCACGCTTCCCGCTCCGCCCAAAATCCCCTCGGACATCAGCGAAATAAGCGCTTCGTTCTGCATTTTGGAAGTTATCGCATCCGAAAGCTTTTCGCACACGGCAAGCTCGACCAAGTCCTTTAAAAGTGCCCCGGGCATTATCGGGTGAAAAGCGGTGAAAAAGGTCGCCGCAACCGCAAACAAAAAAAACGCAAGCGCAAAATATCGGTTGTAAAAAAGCTTATCCGCACGGCTGAGACCCGCCCGCCCCGCCGTATAGCAATCCTTGAAATTCAAGTCCTCCCGTCTGACGGAAAAATTTATGCCCTCTTCGATTGCCTTTTTAAACCGCTTGGGCGGACAGGAAAATACGGGAATTCCCAAAAGACGGGAAAGCTTTTGTTCGTCAACACTTCCGCCCCGCCTTTTCAACTGGTTCAGTTTGGTTATATACAAAACCACGGGCTTGCCGTATGAAATGAGTTTTTTGGTTAAATTAAGGCTGTTTTCAAGCGTGAGCGCATCGGCTACGTCGATTATCAGATCCGCCTTTTTAATCTCTTCTGCGGCGGACGCCTCTTCCATCGAATACGTATCCAGCGCGTAAAGACCGGGTGCGTCAACGTAAGTTATTCCGCCGTGAGTTTTTTCGCTAGCGGAACAGGTTACGCCGTGAAAGTTGCCTGTTCTTAAATTGCTGTTTGTAAGCGCGTTGAAAAGGGTTGTTTTGCCTGCGTTGGGGTTACCTGCGAGAACCGCGCGCAATCCGGATTTTTCCGCCGCGCGCTTTAAAATTTTCAACTTCATTTTTCGACCTCGATTAATTTTGCCAGTTCTTTTCTTACACCCACCCTTACGGCGCCGCACCCCAACAGCACGCCTGTTTTAAAAAGTGAAAAAGCCAGCACGGTAACCGTTTTGCCGACAGCAAAACCCAACGAATCAAGTCTTTCCGCGCCGCTTCCCGAAATTCCTATTTTGACAATTTTCGCGCTCTCGCCCGCTTTTAAATCGTAAACGCTCATAGAATAAATCTATGAGCGTTTGCCTAATTTAATGATATTTTACTTTTTTATAAGGGTCAGGGTTACGGTTTCGCCGTTGATATTCTGCTCTTTGGTGTAACCGTCGGCACTGCCTTCCACAATTTTTTCGGCAAGTACGTCGCCCGCAAATTTGCCCGATTGCAAAACCTTCTGCGCCCTGCCGACAGCCTTAAAGTAAACATCTATTCTGTCGGTTACTTCAAAGCCCGCGTCCTTTCGCATATTCTGGATTTTTGAAACCAGTTCTCTTTCCACGCCTTCCAAAATCAGCTCTTCAGTCAAAGCGGTATCGAGAGCAACGGTAATTCCCTTATCCTCCGCCGCAACAAAGCCTCCCGCGCTTTCGGTAAAAATCTGCAAATCCTCCTGCGTGAGGGTAACTTCCAGTCCGTCGATTTCATACGTTCCGCCGTCCTTGACCGCAGTAACGACTTCTTTCGCGTTACAGCTTGCAAGGAATGACGAAATCGCGCCGAGCTTTTTGCCGTACTTGGGTCCCAGAGTTTTAAGCTGGGGCGTTAATTGGTAGGTTATATAT
>JAIDOO010000299.1 GCA_029063275.1 Clostridia bacterium | reverse complement strand
AAACGTTCTCGTACTGCGTCTTACAAACAATATGCTTTACGTCCCGTCGGTAACCTTTCTCGGCGGAGTAACGTTTACGGTACCCTTCATAATTCTTTTATACGAACTCTATCCCAAGCGCGATATAGGCTTGTTCGTCCTTCTGGCGGCGCTCGTCGTGGGAGGAACGGCTTCGGGCGTTTTGTGCCAGCTTGCTTATTCGTTCATAAAAGGAGGCAACGGCTGGGTCGGCGCGGTGGTTACGGGGCTTGTGGAGGAAATCTGCAAAGCTATCCCCGCAATGATTGCGATAATATTTTTCAGGCAGAAAAACCCTTACGCGTGCTATATAATAGCTGCAGCCGTCGGCGCGGGCTTTTCGGTAATAGAGGATATGGGCTATATATTCTATTACTCGGATAAATACATCGCGTTTTACAGCAGTGATATTCAGGCTACCGTCGCGCTTTTTGTCGACAGGGGTTTTTCGTCGTTCTGTACCCACATTTTATGGACGGGCGCGATAGGCTGGGCGTACTGCTACATAAAAAATCCCTTCCGCTCGTTCAGGTTCTTTTTAATGATTTTTGTGAGCATAGGGCTTCATATCTGCTGGGATTTGCCCATAGAAGGGTGGTGGCAGGTGCTTGACATTGCCGCGTGCGTTATAGTCGCGGCGAGCATATCCATTTCTATCGTGCATCTTTCGCGCGTTAAAACCCTTGCCGCCGAAATGGACCTGACGGCGTTCAACGAGGATATTATACGCGAGGCAAAGGCAATGGGTCAGCGAATGCGCTTCACAAACGCGGCAAATTTGACCTTTTGTTTAGGCGCGACCTTTCTATCGGTTCTGGCACTGCTGTTTTGCGCAATGCCTATAGGAATGGATTACAAGCAGGTTGATTTTACAAAGCAGGAATTTATCGACTTCTTGCAGGGCGGGAAGCTGTTCAAAGCCAACGAGAAAAGACTGTATAATCCCAACGTCAAAAACTACGAGGAACGTTATACGTACGACGATAATGACGAGCTTACGTTAACTTATGCAATCCAGATTCAAAAGAGCGGAGTGTACGAGTACTATTACGGTTACTCGTTCGAAAGAGATATAACGCTTGACGATATTTGGGTGGACGCTTATCCCGACCCCGACAATTTTATGCTTGTTAAGCTTAATTATTACGAATTCGAAAACGAAATGGTCGGCGTATTCGATATAAACGGCGGTGATATTCTTTTTTACAGCTACAATTCTTCAACCGATACGGTAACTGCGGTAACCGACGCGGAAGAGTTCGAGGGCTATGAAGCGCTCGTGGCAATCTGCGCCGCAGGTTGCGCCGTAACCGTTGGTTGCAGCATAGTGTTAATATCGCTCAGAATAAAGATAAGGAGATTAAAGGATGAAGGACTGTAATTGCATTTTCTGCAAAATAGCAGACGGAAAAATTCCGTCGGCAAAGGTGTACGAGGACGACAGAATGCTGGTCTTTAAGGATATCGAGCCCAAGGCAAAGGTTCACCTTCTCGCCATAGGCAAGGACCACTTTAAACTGCTGTCCGAAATGGATAGTGAAAGGGCGGAGCTTCTAAGCTATATGTTTTCGAAAATTCCGCAGATAGCCGAGCAAAACGGCTGTAAAAACGGCTATCGCCTTGTGATAAATCAGGGCGACGACGCCGGTCAGACGGTGTTTCACCTGCACATACACATTCTCGGCGGCGAGCAACTGCCTTGGTAAAAAAATAAAAGCGCGGAGCTTAAAAGCTCCGCGCTTTAAAATTAATATGAGGACGCTATTTTTTGCGCCGTTTCGCTGACCTTGCGTTTAAGCTCGGGCGGTTCCAAAACCTTTACCGCGCCGCCGTAGCTCAAAATTTTGTTGACAAGCCCGCCGTCGTCGGGCAACGCGAGCCTTGCGATAAACCCGCCGCCTACGGGCTCGATATTGTCTATTCCCAGCCATTCTTCGGCGTCAGAAAGCGAGCTTTTTTCAATTTCGAGCGTAACGCTTATAAGCTTGTCTGCCGAAACGTAAAAATTCAAATCTATTTCGTCGCGCGTGAATTCGCGCTTTACAAAAACGCTTCCTGTAAAGGCGGCGTTTTTTATTCTGCCTATTTTAAATGTACGGAAGGTCTGCTTCGTGTGGCAGAACGCGTAAACGTACCAGATATTCTGCTTAAAAATCAAAAGGTGGGGGTCTATTATCCTCTTCGAGTGCTCGCCGCTCCGCGATATGTATTCTATTAAAAGCGACTTGCTTTCGTTGACAGCCTGCTCGCACACCTTCATTTTTTCTGAGAACTTATTTCCGCCCCACCAGTTTCCGCCGTCGCCCAAAATATTTCCGCAAATCGAAAGCTCGCATTTTTCCGCTTTTTGGCGGCGTTGCAGTTTATCCATTGCGGTGAG
>JAIDOO010000298.1 GCA_029063275.1 Clostridia bacterium | reverse complement strand
GGCTCTATTTGCGCCGTTTGCCTTTTAACAAGTATTTTCTTGTAAGCCCTAAATAGAGTATCGAATTTCGATTTATTAACAGTATATAGTATCGTTTATCGATTGTCAATCGATAAACGATACTTTTTCTACTATAATTTAATTATGACTTTTGCAGAAAGATTGAAAGAATTACGAAACGAAAAAGGCAAATCGCAAAAAGAAATGGCAAATGAATTGACCTTTTCTATACCCACTCTATCACATTGGGAATGTGGTTATCAGGAACCATCATTTAAAGACCTAATTACTTTGTGCCGTTATTTTCAAGTATCAACAGATTATTTACTCGGTTTGACATCCGACGACGGTGCAGAGCTTTATTCTCTCCCCACTGTTGGCGTAATGCACGACGGCACGGCTTTATCTGAAAAAGAAAAAGCCCTGTTAACGGCGTTCAAAAATCTGTTACCGGAAACGCAGGATTTTATTTTGCGCACAGCGCAATCGTTTTCAGATAGCGGCAAAAAATCACTTAATAAATCTTAACCTGCGTATTATAATTCCCCCACTACTTTTTACATTGGGGGAATAAAAATGCTTAATCAAGAGCAAACACAAATTTTAGAACAGGCGATTTTTTTGCTGTTCAGACTGCGGAACGAGCAGTCAATAGACAATTGGGAAAATGAACGGGTGCGACAGTTTGATGAGCTGCACCGTCCAGAATTCAATTTAAAGGAGATTGATAGCACAGAGGATATTAATGACGAAAACGGCGAAACGCCGCTTTCAAATAAAGATTTCAAAGGTTTTTTAAAATTCACTGAAAAGGAGATTTTAAAAATGCCTAAACCATTCAGAAAAATTTTCCGTATCGACGGAAACAAGGCACACGTCCGCAAAAGAGCAGACGGGAGATACAAATGCAGTTACGAAATTCGTTATGCAAAAAAACCGTACAATAAGCACCCCATATCGGCAAGCGGCGCAACACTTGAAATTGCAAAAGCAAGGTTTATTGAAAAGCTGAATAATTACATACCGCAAGACAATACCGCCCACACCGTTCCGAAAGACTTTCACGGTTTCGCTATGTATTGGTTTGAAAATTTCCACAAACGCAAAGTCGCGGAAAAT
>JAIDOO010000297.1 GCA_029063275.1 Clostridia bacterium | reverse complement strand
AATTAAAAATTGCCGGCATTTTGTTGTTATTTTATTTAACTAATGTTATAATAAAATAGATTTGTTATCGGCAAAGATAACACTGCGGAGAATACCAGTGGACAACAGAAACAAAAACAATAAAACTTCATTTATTTTCACAAAGGAAACTTTGGGAATGACGCTGATGCTGTTCAGCGCTATAGTGCTTTTAATGCTTTTAACGGGAAAAGCTGTTTTTGCAGGCGTAGGCTCTGCCGTATGTACTTTTATGTACGGCACTTTCGGCTACGGTTCTTATCTCGTTATAGGCTTGCTTGCATATCTTGGTGAAGTGCTTGTTTTTGAAAAGAAGATTAAAATTTCGTTTAAACTTGCGCTTACCATATCTTTGACTGTGCTTATGGCGTTCTTCCTGTTTCATGCGGCTTCAAGCAGAAACTTGTCGGTTGCAAGTTACGGAAGCTACATAAAAGACTGTTACATAAATGCATCTAAGGGATATTCGGGTTATACGTTCGGGGGAGTTATTTCTGCGATAGTCGTCTATCCGTTTGCTAAGTTTACGACCTTTATCGGAGCTTATATCATTTTCTCGTTGCTTACGGTTTTAGGCGGATACTTCATTTATTTTGTTATCCGTCGTCCCAAATTCCGCAGGAAAGAAACTATCAACGTTGTATCTGACGGCGTAGCCGAGGAGACTGCCGCAACCCGTTCGCTCAGAACGTCCGAAGTTCCTCTTGAACAGATGTATGCTCAAAGCGAAGTCAGACAGACGAGAGAAGTCGTAAGCCGTGCGCCCGTTCAGCAGTACGAGCCCGTGCAGGATGACGATAAGTATTCGCAACAAAATCTTAAAAGAAAAATTTTATTTGAAAAGGGCGAGTTTGCCGCTGAAAGCTACCGCCGCAATCTTATATTTAACGAAAATTCTTATTTCAGCCGTCCTGTAAACAGCAAGGAAACTTATTTAAATAATTTTACCGACGGAAAAAAGCCTAATGCTGTTCCTCAGGAGCAGACTTATTCCGAAAGCTATCAGGAAGAAATTCTGAATAAGCCCGTGGCTTCTTCGCCGACTAATTACATTTACGGCGACAAGCCCGTGGAAAGCCTTAACGATTTCGAGCAGGTATCAAGTGGTGTATACCAGGTGCCGCAGGAACCCGTGCAGGACGAGTATATTATTAACGAGCCCGAGCCCGAAGAGGTTGAGGATTATTCTTCGTCTATTAATTCTGATTACGAGCCGGAACCGCAGGAAGAAACAGAGAGCGAGGTACAGCAGTTTACTGCGCCCGTTCGCTCTGAAAGCAGTTTTTCAAGCCCTGTCCGCGAGTCTATTACTCAGCGCGAAGAGGTTGCAGAAGAAAAGCCCGAGGCCGAAGTGAAAGAGGAAAAACCCGTAGACAAGGCGGCTATTAACCTTGCCAATCTTTTCAGTGCGTCCAATCCCGCTCTTAACGATAATGCAATAGAGCCCGATACGTCGCGTATGACGTCGAGAATGACAAGCGCAAGTAAGGCCGATTTGTTTGATTACAGCGACGATGATGACGAGGACGATTTGGACGGCGCGGGATTTTCCGCGTTCGGCATAACGCCCGGTTCTTCGCCCGCCGCAAGGGAAGTAAAAGAGGTCAAAGAAGTCAAGGCGGAAAGGGTTGCTGTTCAGCCCGCAGTCAAAGAAGAGCCCAAGCAGGAGGAAAAACCCAAACACGTCTGGAAGAAATACGTCAGACCCAATTTGGATCTGCTGGACGATTATCCTGAAAGTAACAACGTCAATACGGGCGAGATTGACGACAATAAGCGTACTATAGTTGAAACGCTTGCGAGATTTAAAATCAACAGCGAAGTTTCAAACGTTGTTATAGGTCCTGCCGTAACGCGTTACGACGTTATAATTGAGGATAAGACAAAGATAAAGCAGTCTTTGAATTATCGGGAAGCCATCGCTATGGCGCTTATGAAGGAAAACGTAACGGCGTACCTCAACTTTTCAAAGGGTGCGCTCTCGATAGAAGTTCCCAACAACAGGCGTACGATTGTCGGGCTTAAAGGTATGCTCGCTAGTCCCGCTTTTATAAACAGCAAATCCAACACAATTACTTTTGCGCTCGGTAAAAACGTCGAGGGCGAGGTCGTTTGCCCCGATATTACAAAAATGCCCCACCTGCTTGTAGCAGGTACTACGGGTAGCGGTAAATCTATTTGTTTAAGCGCGTTGCTTATCAGCTTGCTGTACAAATACGGACCCGAAGAATTGAGACTTATTCTCGTTGACCCCAAGCAGGTTGAATTTATCTCCTATGATAAACTGCCCCACCTTATGATTAATGAAATAATCTCTGACGTTGATAAGGCTATAAAGGCGCTTAACTGGGCAATAAAGGAAATGGAGCGCAGATATTCGCTGTTCAAGGATATGACAGAAAACGGCGTAGCGACCAAAAACCTTGACGAATATAACGCACATATTGCAGAGGGCGAGGAAAAACTGCCTAAAATCGTAGTTATTCTTGACGAATTCGGCGATTTGATGTTACAGGCTAAAAAGGATATTGAAAGCAGAATTATCAAGCTTGTTCAAAAAGCCCGTGCCTGCGGTATACACCTTATCCTTGCGACACAGCGTCCTTCGGTTGACTGTATTACTGGCTTGATAAAGTCAAACCTTCCCACGCGTATTGGCTTTAAAGTTAACTCGTTTGACGACGCGCGTACAATCTTTGATATCGGCGGTGCCGAAAAGCTTTTGGGCAAGGGTGATTTGTATTTCCGTTCAGCGGAAAAACCCGAGCTTTCGCGTATTCAGGGTTGCTTTGTAGACACGCACGAGGTTCAGAGAGTTACCGACTTTGTCAAAGCCAATAACGAAACTTACTTTGATCAAAGCGTTTCCGACTTTATCAATACCGTTGAGGTTGAAGAAAGTTCGTCTTCAATGGGCGAGGACGGCGGCGCGGAGAGCGAGGCAAAGATAGACGAAACGTTCATCAAAGCTTTGAAGTACTGTATAAATTCCAATCAGGCTTCGGTATCGATGGTTCAAAGGCGGTTCCCCGTCGGATATATAAAGGCTTGCAAGATAATCGACTGGATGGAAAATATGAATTACATTACCCATTCCGAAGGTTCCAAGCCCAGGAAAATTTTACTTACGAGAGAAGACTTTATAAAGACTTACGGAGATATTGATGATTGATTTTTCTCAAAAGTCATTCGGCATAATTTCCTTGGGTTGCGACAAAAACAGGGTTGATTCCGAAAAACTTTTGTCAATAATTAAAGAGCGCGGCGCTGATATTACAGACGACATCGGCGCGGCGCAAATTTTAATAGTGAACACTTGCGCGTTTTTAAATGAATCGCGCAAAGAAGCTATTGAAACCGCGCTTGACTGTGCGGCATACAAAAATGATAAACTTGAAAAACTGGTAATAACAGGCTGTTTGCCGCAGAAGTATATCGGCGAAACATTTGACAGCCTTGTCGAAGCGGATTTATTTTTAGGCACAAACGACTACGACAAGCTTTTCGAGGGCTTAGAGCGTGCGTATCTCGGCGACAGAGTTAATCTCGTTGGTCAGGGCGATAAAAATTTTTCGGGCGGAAGAGTAATAACTACGCCGCTGCACTATGCTTATCTGAAAATAGCCGACGGGTGCAATAATCGATGCACATACTGCCTTATCCCGAAAATACGCGGAAAATATGAAAGCTATCCTATTGAACTGCTGTTGAAAGAGGCGGAGGGGCTTGGCGACGTTTCTGAACTTATTATCGTTGCTCAGGACGTAACCAGATACGGCATAGATTTATACGGTCAAAAAAAATTAGTAGAAATTTTGCAAAAGTTGACAGCTCTTGTCAACATTAATAGTGTAAGATTACTTTACTGTTATCCCGATATGATTGACGGGGAATTAATTCGTGAGATAAAGACCAATAAAAAAATTGTTAAGTATCTTGATATTCCTTTGCAACACAGTGAGGACAGAATTTTAAAGCTTATGAACCGCGCGGGAAGCAGAGCAGAATATCTTAAACTGTTTGAAACTCTGCGGAAAAATATTCCGGAGATTGCTATCCGCTCTACTTTTATCACGGGATTTCCTACCGAGACGGAGGAGGACGTGGAAAATCTTTGCGCTTTTCTGCGCGAAGCAAAGCTTGACAACTGCGGATTTTTCGCTTATTCCAGAGAGCCGGATACGGCGGCATACAAGCTTAAAGGACAGCTTGGATATGCGGAAAAACGGAAGCGCGTTAAAAAGCTTTATTCCGTGCAAAGACAGATTTCGGCGGACAAGCTTAAACAGCGTGTCGGCACTACTTTGAGGGTGATTTGCGACGGTATCGATTACGATAAAAACTGTTTTGTCGGCAGAGCGTATTTCAGTGCGCCTGATATAGACGGAAAGGTCTACTTCAACGCAGTTAGCGCCGTGCAGGGCGAATATTACGAAGTTAAAATCGAAAAGAGCGACAGCTACGATTTGTACGGCAAAACGGAGGATTACGAAATATGAACGAGCAAGAAAATAATAACGGCAAGTTTTATAAAATCGCGGCGGGCAAAGGCGTTATGAATTTGCCTAACAAGCTCACAATAAGCCGCGTTGCGTTAATCCCCGTTTTTATTCTGTTTTTCTATCTTAACTTTACCGCACATTATTTTGTTGCGCTCGGCGTTTTTGCGATTGCAGGAATAACCGACGCCTTTGACGGATATATAGCGCGTAAGTACAATCTTGTTACCAACCTCGGCAAATTTCTCGACCCGATAGCCGATAAGGTTCTTGTTCTTTCCGGATTTGTGGTCTTTTTAACGGTTCCATCGATTTTTACGGCAAATTTAGGTGATTGGGCAATAATTGTCGCAGGTTGCGGAGTAGCTTTGATTCTTGCGCGAGAAATTATAGTAAGCGGTTTCAGAATGGTCGCGGCAAGCGCGGATATAGTTATCGCCGCGGATAATTTAGGTAAATACAAGACGGTAACTCAGGATATCAGCATAGTGGTGCTGTTAATCGGTGCTGGCGTTGCCGAGCTTTGCGACCACTTGGCGGGAGTAATAGTAAACTATATAGGACTTGCTCTGTTTGCGCTTTCCGTGTTGCTTACGGTAATTTCGGGTATAAATTATATGGCTAAAAACATAGCAGTGTTAAAGCAATGAAAACGCTAAATCAAAGCGGTACGGTTAAATGTTGCCTTATAGTATTCAGGAACAAAAGGTTTAACTGTTTTGAAGGCGTAAACCCTGTTCTCGATACTATGGCGGGGTACGGATATTATTTCGATAAGATTACCTTCGTTAACTTCAGTGATTCAGAAGAAATTGTCCGTGCAACGGAGGACGGTAAAAATAATTACGAAAATATTATTATTTACTGCCCGAAAGCAATGGAAAATACTTTAAAAAACTATATCGCTAAAATTTGCGGCGGACAGTTTGACGAGTTGGGTATTTTGCAGACGGACAATTTAAGCGTGTTTATGCTTTATTCCGACAGCGAAAACAGACTTTATTTTAAAGACGTTAAAAAAATTCTGGATAAAAAATACGGAATAAAATTTGACAAGCTTTATATCAAAACTGTCGGCGCGCCGACTGAAAAAATCAGCGATGCAATTGAAAAGGCAAAGGAAATTTGTCCTGAGCTGGAATTTAAC
>JAIDOO010000296.1:7286-18921 GCA_029063275.1 Clostridia bacterium | reverse complement strand
GCCCACCGCCTCGATAATAAATCCGAACGCGAGGTTCACCAAAAACAGAAACAGCGCGATTTTCAGTGAGTGCAACAAGGGCTCTACCAAAAAAAGCTTGACATTGCTCTTGCCGTCGTGTTCCCGTCCGCAGGAATAGGCGTGGATTTCTTCCGCGCCGCCGTCCGACAGCTTTTCGCCCGAAAGCAGTGCATTGACGAGATAACCGAAGCACACGCCGACTACGAGCTTGATAACTATAATAGGCATTATGACCTTTGCAACCGTTCCGCTTGACAAAAGGATAATAAACGCCTCGTCGCTGGTTGCAAGAAAGACCGCCAGAAGCGTGCCCGTTTTGATAAGACCCCTGTCGTACAGCTTAGCCGCCATAACCGAAAAACCGCACTGCGGAATTATGCCCGTAGCGCTGCCGATTAAGGGGGCAAGGTTGCCCTGTAAAACTTTGTGGTTGCGCCCGATAGAAGTGCGGTGCTCCAAAAACTCGATCAGAATATATATAACGAGTAAAAACGGAAACACTATCGCGGTGTCTTTCAGCGCGTCTAAAAATACTTCCATATCCTCTCAAATTTAAGACCCCCTTTAAAACGGGGGGTCTTGGATTTTATCTCTGTTTTTTCTTCTTGCCGTCTTTTTCGGGCTTGAGCTTTTCCTTGATTTCCTCTTCCTCTTTAAAGGTGCGGGGTACGAAATCCGAGTCGGCAAAGCCGTTCTTTTTGTAGCCGCCGTCCCTGTCTAAAAGGGTAAGACGGGTTTCGCCGTCGAAAAGGTAAAGCTTGGTTGCGTCAACCGAAATTCCGGTCTTTGCACCCTTTTTAAGCTTGTCCGAAGGAATTGTGAACGAATGTCCGTCCGCCTCTACCTCGACAAAGCCCTCGCCCTCGCCGATTACGTTTGCCACTATCTCGCCGCCCTCTTTTACGTCCTCGGGACGGATACCGATAATTACCTGCTTTTCCGAATCCGCGTATTCTTCAACCGCAGTAAATCTCTTTAAAATATTTTCGGGAATAAGCAACTTGATGTTGCCCTCTGCGGCGTAATAATTTTCGCCGTCTTTGATAATTTTTGCGTTGTTGATAAAGTTTATAGTGGGCGAGCCGATTAAAAACGCAACATAAGCGTTTGCGGGATAGTCGTACAGATTTTCGGGAGTGTCGATTTGCTGGACAAAACCGTTTTTAAGAACGACTATTCTGGTGCCGACGGTCATAGCCTCGGCTACGCTTTTCGTCGAGTATAAAAAGGTTCCCTGCATTCTCGCCTGCAAATTGACAATAACGTTCAGAAGCTCGGCTTGCAATTTTTCGTCCAAGCCCGAAAGAGGCTCGTCGAAAAGGTAAAGCTTGGGTTCCCTTACAATCGCCCTGCCTATCGCGGTACGCTGTTTCTGACCTGCGGTCAGCACCTTGGGCTTGCGGTATAACACGTCGGTAAGCCCTAAAATATTCGCCGCCGCTTTGACCCTCTGCTCAATGACGGTCTGGGGAGCTTTTCTCAGTCTTAAACCGAACGCCATATTATCGAACACGGTCATAGTGGGGCTTAAAGTGTTGTTTCTGAAAACCATAGCTATATCCCTGTCCTTGGGGTCGGCTTCGGTTACGTCCTTTCCGCCGATAACTATTTCACCCGACGACAAATCGTCCAGACCCGCGATTACGCGAAGAAGGGAGGTTTTGCCGCTTCCGTCGTTGCCGAGGATTACGATAAATTCCTTATCGTCCGTTTCGAGATTGATATCGTACAGCGCGGTCGTGCCCGAAGGATAAATTTTATCAACGCCGTTAAGTTTAAGACTTGCCATATAAACTCCTTAGTAAGTCATCAAGACTTATTTATATAATAACATAGATTTACGATTTTTCAAAACTTAATCGGGGGAAATTTTGTAAAATTTTAATTTTTATTTGCCCGGGTTTGAATTTTTGCACGCGGTATGGTAAACTGTATATATGAACGCGTGCAACTACGACAAAATTATGTGCGGCGAAATCGAAAAATACAGGGGCGCAAAACTTCTTTTGCACTGTTGCTGTGCGCCCTGCTCTTCCGCCTGTCTGGAACGGCTCAAAGATTGCTTTAATATAACCGTGCTGTTTTATAACCCCAATATTGAAAGCGTAGAATACGCGAGGCGGAAAAGGGAGCTTATACGGCTTATTACCGAAACAGGTTGGGCAAAGCTTTTGGACTGCGACGGCGAACAGGAAAAATTTTACGCCGCCGTCCGCGGACTCGAACGCGAAAAAGAGGGCGGCGCCCGCTGTACGGAGTGTTTTAAGCTGAGGCTTGAAAAAACCGCCCGTCTTGCAGAAAGCAACAGCTTTAATCTGTTTGCCACAACATTGACGGTCAGCCCTTTGAAGAATGCCGCTCTGATTAACGCGATAGGCGAAAGTCTGCAAAGCGAAAACTTAATTTGGCTACACTCTGATTTTAAAAAGCGGGGCGGATATTTAAGAAGCTGTGAGCTCTCGAAAGAACACAATCTTTACAGGCAAAATTACTGCGGTTGCGTGTACTCGCAACCCGATACGAAATTACTTGAAAATAAATAAAAAACGTGGTAAAATAATTTTATGGATATAAACCGTTACACACCCTCTTACGGGGTCAACAAAAAGCATATGCTGCGGCTCGCCGATTTTTCAACCGAGGAGCTGTTTGAATTCCTTTACGCGACTAAGGCAATGAAAGCTAAATTTGCCGCGCACGAAACGACCGAAATTTTAAAGGGCGTAACCGTTGCCCTGCTATTCGGCGATACCTCCATTCGCACGCGTGCGGCTTTGGAAATCGGAGTAAGACAGCTGGGCGGCTATTGCGTGAATTTGCCTTACAACGAAAAAGATATGCTCGCGGGCGAAAACATTAAGGATATCGTAAGCGTCATTTCGCGCTACGGCGCGGGAGCGCTGGTAACGCGCGGAATCAACCATAACGAGCTGAACGAATTCTGCAAGGTTTCTGCCGACGTATCTATTATCAACTCAACCAACCGCGAATACGTCCCCGCACAGGCGATATGTGATATTTTCACTATCTGGGAAAAGAAGGGTAAGCTCGAAGGGCTTAAACTCGCCTACGTCGGCAAAGGCGGAAACAACACGGCTTCGCTTATTATGGCGGGTATAAAGTGCGGTATGGAAATCTCAGTTTCCACTCCCGAAAAATTTCCTTTAAACCCCGTACACCTGCAAACCGCCGAGCAGTACGGAAAAATTTTCGTAACCGATAATCCTGCCGAGGCGGTGCGCGCCGCAGACGTCGTTTATACCGATAACTACTTCTATCACGACCCTCTGTCCGAAGCGGACAAGAAAATTTTAAAACCCTATCAGATAAACAACACGCTTATGAGTATGGCAGAGCACAACGCGATGTTTATGCACCCCCTCCCCGCCACGCGCGGACTGGAGGTTACCGCCGACGTAATCGACGGAAAGCAGAGCGCGGTATTAGACCAGGGCGAAAACAAGCTCCACGTCATAAAAGCTTTGCTTGCATTGCTGATAAAGTAATATAAAACCCGAACTCAAAAACCCGCCGACCGTGCAATTACACGGTCGGCGGGTTTATATATCCGCAATAATTAATCCAGTTCTATAACGACAATTTCGGGGCGGTTGAAAAGCCGCAGGGGAAATTCGGAATTACCAAGCCCGCGCGAGATTACCATTTTCGACTTGCCGCAGGTATGCACGCCGGATGTGTACTTGGGAAAAGTCCCCTGCCCAGGCGCAAACAGCCCCACGCCCGTAAAGGGTATGCGCCACTGTCCGCCGTGCGCGTGTCCGCAGAGGATAAGCCTGTATTCCGCCTTTGCATAACTTTCTATATGCTGCGGCTCGTGCGCGAGCAGAATATCCCTTTGCCCCTCGGGTGCGATTTTTAAGAGCTTATCATTTTTAAGCGAGGCGCCGTTAAGACCGGTTACAATCAAACCGCACGCCTCCGCAGTTCTGTCGTCCAAAACCTCGGCGCCCGCCTCTATTAAATCCTTTCTTAAAAAGCGATAGCCCTTGTTGCGCATTTCGTGGTTGCCCGACACGTAAAAAACGGGGGCAATTTCTTTGAGCGCGCCCACCGTCTGCAACGCAACCGACTTATCGCGCGGGCGGTAAAGGTGAATTATATCGCCCGTGATACAGATAAAATCTGGCTTTTGGGCGGCTACCTTTTTTATAAGCCGTTCATTTTTGCGCCCGAACGACTTTCCGTGCAAATCCGAAAGATGGACGATTTTCAGCCCCCTTTCAAGTCCGAACGAAAAGCGGTAACGCGTGATTTTCAGCCAATCGTTGTTTAAAATAAAAATCAGCGCAATCAATAACGCGGCGCCGATAACGCCCAGCGTTATCCAAAGCCATAACAATTTCATTAAACCTCCGCAACTATGCGGTAAATATTTTTTCCGCGCTCTTTAAAAAGTCTTTCATGCTCGGTTTCAACGTCGTCCGCAAGCGGTACGGCGTAGTCCTCGCAGGTTTCCGAAATTTTATACCCTGCGGCGCGGTAGCTTTCAAGCGAAAATAAATAAAAATCCTTATCGTCCGTCTTTTGTATGATTTTTCCGCCGTCCTTTAAAACCGTGCGGTAAATTTCCAAAAATTTAGGATGGGTCAGACGCTGTTTTTTATAGCCCTCTTTAGGCAGCGGGTTGGAAAAATTGAGGTAAATTGTTTCAACCGTTTTCGGCTTGAAATACCTTTCCAGAACTTCCGCCGCGCTGTTCAAAAAGTGTACGTTTTTAATATTTTCGCGCAGGGCGCACTCGCACGCGTCGATAATCACATTAGAAACCTTTTCGCAGGCGATAAAGTTAATTGCGGGCTTGATTTTTGCCAGTCCGCAGATAAATTTACCCTTTCCGCAACCTATTTCTAGGTGGACGGGATTTGAGTTTTTAAAAATTTTTTCAAAGTCGAAATAGTCTTTTAGCTTTGCCGCGCTCTTCATATTTTTGTCCGATAAATCGCAGACGGTCAGAATTTCCGCGCAGGATAAAAGCCGTTCTTCCAAGTGTCCTTTCTTATGCATTCTCATAGCGCAATTTTATCACACGCACTGAAAATTTGCAATCGTGAAAGGGGCACGCTTTTATTTTATTTTTATTTTGCTGTTACGCGTTTAAGCGCGGGCGGGCGCGTTATAAATAACCGTCGGGTGAAATAATAATCTCGTAATTGTTCGGGTGAAATTACGGCAAGGAGTAATTTTGACATTTATACAGATTATAGATATTTTCACCTTTTACGGCGTAGACTTGGCAATTCTTGCCGCCGCCACCGCAATACTTACGCAGGTTCTTAAAATTACTGTTCTGAAAAAGGTGCAGAAAAAAATTCTGACCTTTCTCCCCTTCACTTTGGGAACCTTGCTGTATGCAGTATATGCGGGAGTGCGTAATATGAGTGCGATTTACGTTATACAGCAGTATGCCGAAATTATCGAGCACGGTCTTGCGATAGGCTCGCTTGCCACCCTCTTGTACGTTTTGTACGAGCAGTTTATAAGGCAGAAGAGCGGACTTACCGAAACCGAGCAGGTTGTATCCGCGCTCATACAGGGCTTCGTGCCCGACGACAGCGTTGAAGAGGTTGCAAAAAAAGTAACCGACGCGATTTTAAAGGACGTAACGGGCAACGGCGCAAAACTTTGCGAGGAAATTATCGCAAACAGCGCAACCGACGGCGTCAACGAACGTGATGTTCAGCTTCTTTCCAAGCTGATAATAGAAACGCTTGCGCACCTGGCAACCCAATAACGCCGTAAAAAAACGGTCCTGCGGAAAATCCGCAGGACTTAAAACTTTTAAGCGGGTGCAGCCGCTGTCAGTCTTCGTTTATCGCTACCGTAATGGTTACGGTAACTTTTCCGTTTTCGTCAACCTCCTGCTTTAAAGTCAGGCTGTTTTCTTCGGTGAGCTCCAAGATACGTTCTAAAAGTGTGGTAACAATTTTATTGCGCAATTTATTCTCCTGAAATAAAAAAGTGTGTTCCCAAACCGGGAACACACCTGCACCTGTACCCCCGATTTGTTACCACACAAATTGAACGTATACAGTGAAAAAATACCGCGCAAAAGAGGTACAAAATGCCATTCACATTTTGCACGGTTTTTTCCCTTTTTATTCAATTTATGTGGTACGAACAGTATAACATTAAACCGCCCCATTTTTCAACTTTTTTTTAAAAGATAATAAAAATCCCGCCCTTAATTTAATAGGCGGGATTTGTTTAATTTATGCTTTGGATATCGATTTCGTACTTTACTTCCATTCTCGTAAGCAAATCTTCATTGAATGCGTCAAAATATTTGTTATTGTACTTATACAACTGGTTGCGCGCGCCCAAAAGGTCGCAGTCGGTTTCCGCGCAGACTTTCACAAGGTCCGAAAACCGTTTTTCGATTTCTTTTTTCGCGCCCTCCAATACGCTTTGCTTTACGGTATCGTCAAAGGGCACGTCGTGGGGGTCGAGGGTCATTCTCTTTCCCTGAATTTGCGCCTTTGCCTTAAAACTAAGCGTAAGACGGGGCACGCCCTTGTCTACTTTGAGCTTAATTCCGCCGTTTGCGTTTTTCATTCCCAAGGTATAGTTGATACCGTCAACCTCGAAGGGCAATACCGCGAGGCGGATACTGTTCTTTAAGATATCCAGCGCAAAAGCTTGCGTTTCGTCAAGAATTCCCGCAAATTTGCCGTTTGAAAAAAACGCCGTTCTTCTTGCGGTAAACTCTACCTGTTCTTGTCCGCCGCCCGTATCGCTGCTGCCCGAACCCGAACCTTCGCTTTGCGAACCTCCCGAACCGCCTCCCGAGCTTTCACCCGAACCGCCTCCCGAGCTTCCCGAGCTTCCGCCCGAACCTGAGCCTCCGGCAGGGTCGCCACCGATACTGTCGCCGCCGCCGCTTTCCGAAGTTCCCGGTTTATTCGCCTCGATATAGGGCATATAGCAAGCCGCGCTCTTTGAATAGTTTGTCTCTGCTATATCCTTGAGGTTTGCATAAGATACGTTAGCCGACTTTTCCAGCTCGTCCGAAAGCACCTGCAAAATAGCCGACGAAGTTTCGGGATTGACGGTTGCGGGCATTGCCAGCATATCCGAAGCCCTGCCCTGACACATAGCGACGAGTGCGGTCAGCTCGGAATAGTTACGTCTGTAAAAACAGCTCAGCACTTTGAAAAGCTCGTCCTTTTGGCACTCTTCGCCGATTAAAATCAGCTTGCAGAAAAGAAGCTTTGGATAAAATCCCGTTTTAGAGTTGATTTCGTTCAGCGCGTCCGCAACCGTAAGTCCGCTACCCTGAACCTGCGTGTACTGGATATTGTTTCCGCTTTCCGACGGCTGAGGTACCGCAAGCTGTGCGGTAACCTGCACCTCGCCGTCCTGCGTGTCCACGCCGACAGCGACTATTATCGAGGTTTTGCGTATATCCGTCAGTCCGAAATCGTTGGTAAAAAACAGCGCCAGAAGGGCAATCAAAATCGCCCAGTAAATTATTACTGAAAGCTTTTTAATCATTTTGCCCTCCTTTTCATAGTCCAGCCCAAAAGAGGGATTACAGTTGCAAACAGCAGGAATACAATCCACATCCATTTGCCGAATACGATACTCAAATCGTTGTATTTGTTGTCGAAAATAATTATAAACGCCAGAAGAAGTCCGTTAACTATTACCGAAAGCGCGTTTCTGTTTTCCCAACCGGTACACTTGACAAAGCAATGCACCGCAAGCTGGATATTCAGAACAAGCGCGAACAGCATAGCGATTTCAAGGATATACAGCGCAACCAAATCAATCCTGCCAAGCATATCTATCGCGGGGAAAAACAGCGAAATTTTTGAAACCGCAAACTGCCTGGATACCGCGATTTCGCCGTAAATACCGTAGAACACGAAAAGGAAAAACAGTACGATAAGCCCGCCGCCGATATACGAAGCGGTGATTTTTGCCGCGTCCCACTTTTTATATTTAAAGTGCCCCATAAACATCAGAAGCCAGCAGGGCTCGAAAAACAGATAGGTCGTTGCAAGGGACGAGCCGAACAGCGTTTTTACGGGCGTTTTTAAAGCGGGCAGAAAATTATCCCAATGCACTTCCATAAGCGACATTATAAATATAAACACCAATGAAAGCACGAATATCGGCAGGCATATATCGGCGCTTCTTCCGATGTTGGTAAGCTTTTTGCTTGCCGCGTACACCGAAAAGAAAAAGAATGGCAAAAACACCAGAAGGGACGGCACGGTATCGTAAAATATAGCGTGAACATACAGCTTCTGTTCGGAAAGGGGCATAAGCGTGCCCAGAATAAAGAACAGCCCGAACAAGCCGTAAATTATCCTTGCGCAAATATTTCCCAGCGTTCCCTCTATCAGCTGAAACAGCGTTTTATCGGTGCGCGAGCAAAGATAGCTCACCGCCCACACCACCATCGCCTGCACCGCAAAGCTTATGAGAGCGGGAAACCACAAATCCCTGCCGCACAGCGAGCTTAAAAGCGTTGGGTAAACGAGAATTTTAGAAACCACCGTATAGGCAAGCATTATAAAACAGATTTGTCTGGTACAAATTTTCATTTTGCCTTAAACCTCACTTTATCACGGGTTACGTACGACCGCGGACGGTCGTTCAGCTTGTTCATATTGGCTTTGACCATACTGTCGTACAAATCGCTTTTTACAACGGGCGCAAAGGGCGCAAGAAGGGGCGCGCCGTAAGACTGCTCGGTTACGAGATAGCATATAATAAACGCCGTAAACAGAACTATGCCGAACGGACCGATACTGCCCGAAACGATTAAAAGTATCCAGCGCAAAGTCGCAGTAGTTTCAACCAAATCGGGCGTGGTGTACAGACAGATTGCCGAAAATGCGATAATTATTATCGCAGGCGTTGAAATTATGCCCGCCTTGACCGCCGTATCGCCCAAAACCAGCGCGCCCACTACCGACAGCGCAAGACCGACGTACTTGGGCATTCGTATCGACGCCTCGTTTAAAACTTCCAGAACGAACAGTGTCAAAAACATTTCTACGCTGGGCGAGAGCGGCAAACTCGAAATGGAGCTTGAAATTTTCAACAGCAACTGAAAGGGTATTAGCTGAATTTTAAAAAGCTGTGCCGAAATATACATAGCGGGCAAAAACATTCCCACTACCAATGACAGCACGCGCAGAATTCGTATTATCGTAGAACGGTACGAAACCGCGTAATAATCCTCCGCCGCCTGCAAATCTTCGGTAAGAATATATGGTACGGTCAGCGCAATGGGCGAGCCGTCAACGATAAGCCCCACCCTTCCCTCGCATATTTTCGCACAGAAAATATCGGGTTTTTCGCTGGTGCCGTTGCGTTTAAAAAGCGACTTCGGTTTTTTTGAAATGAACTGGGCTATATAGCTCGAATCGGGAATTAAATCGATTTCGTTATTCAAAATGCGCTTTTCAACGTCTTCGGGCAAGTCCTTCTGAACCACGTCGTCAAGGTAAATCATTGCGACCGCCGTATCCGACCGCTGTCCCGATTTGAGCATTTTTATATGCAGTTTATCGCTTTTAAGTCTTTTTCTGACAAGCCCCAAATTGACCTTAATATCCTCGGTAAACCCCTCGCGCGGACCTTTCAAGGTAATCTGCGTGGGCGGTTCCGCAACCGAGCGCCCCGGGGGATTTTTAAGACCTATTATAAAAAAGTCCTTTTCTCCGTCGACGAATAACACCGCATTTCCGTCCGAAACCTCCGCAATGCCGTCCTTTATTTTTTTGCAATCCTTAACTTCGGGCGAGGCAAGCAACATCTTTACCTCGTCAAGCTTAGCGTCTTTTTTAACTTCCCTTAAAGGCTTAACTACCAGTTCGCCCAAAAGCTGTTTGTCGGCTATGCCGTCCGCATAAATTGCGGCAAACCTCTTCCCTTCGGACGACTGAAACTCGAAAACGAGTATATCCTGCGAAGTCAGGACGTCCTTTATACCTTTAATATTTTTTTCCAACGTTACCATAAAATCATTATCAGTAAAAAGCAATAAAAAAATTCAAAAAAATTTTGTCAAAAGTACTTGACATTTAATACTATGTAATGTATAGTATTAGACATAACGGAGTATTTCTATGGACAGTCAACTGAAAAAAGGCGTACTTGACGTATGCGTTCTGTACGCAATTAGTAAAAGCGAAAGCTACGGTTACAAGATTATCAGCGATTTGCAGGGTATAATAGATATATCCGAAAGTACGCTGTACCCCATTTTAAAACGGCTTGAAGCGGGCGGTTTTCTTACCACGCGCACCGCGGAACACGGCGGCAGGCTGAGGCGGTACTACAATATTACAACCGACGGCGGAAAAAAACTTTTATCGGGCAAAACCGATTTACATGAAATTATTACTATTCATAATAAATTATTCGGAGGAGAGTTATGAAATATAACGAATGGCGCGACGAATTGAAGAACAACCTTTTAAGCGTTTCGGAGAGCGAGCGCGCAAGAGTTTTGGATTACTATGCGGAAGCTTACGCCGACAGACGCGAGGCGGGATTTTCCGAGAGCGAAATTATTGAAGAGTTCGGCGCGCCCTTTGACGCGGCGCAGAGAATTTTAGCCGACGCTCACGGAACGGAAAACATTCAAACGGGCACAACGCACGAACCCGCGCCTGCGCCTAAAACTGTACCCACACCCGCTCCTGCTCCTACACCTGCTCCCGCACCTGCGGCGGTAACGCCTGTATTCGTTCCGCAGACAGCGGCACCCGTACCTGCGGCACCCGTTAAGAAGAAAAAATCAAATTTAAACTGGATTTTACCGCTTTGTATAGGCGCGGCGGTTATTATAGTAAGTTTTGCAATAATAATTCCCATACGCGCCGCATGGCGAATCAACAACTTTAAATTCGATTCCGCCAGTTACGAGGCAACCGAAACAGCGACCGGATTAAAGCTGAATATCAGCGCCGGTTCGTTTAAAACCGAATTTTACGACGGCGAAAAAATCTTAATAGAATATCCCGTAGCGGACGTATATAAAACTTCGGTAACGGAAGCCGACGGCGTATTGACCTACACGGCAAGATTAACCACCACGCCTGTTTTCGGCTCGTACAATATTCCCGACGCGGTTATAAAACTGCCTTATAGCGCAGAAGTTGACGTTACCGCAGAGATAAAAGCTGGCAGTGCAACTCTTGCAAACGGCACCTATAATAACGTAAACGTAAATCTTAAAGCGGGCAGTTTTGACGCCGATACAATAGTTTGCGAAAGTTTAAAATGCACGATTGACGCAGGCAGTTTTAATGCCGAAAAAGTTACCTGCAACGATTTGTCCTGCGACGTAAACATGGGCGAAACAGTGATAAAATCGCTTACGTGCACTATCATGAACGCAACAGTCAGCATGGGCACGCTGGAAATAAGAATGACCGGCTCGAAAAGCGAATACAACATTACGGCTTCCTGCGAAATGGGTTCGAGCAACATAAGCTCGCAGACGGTAGAGTCGGACAAAAAAATAGACGTCAGCGTAAGTATGGGTTCGGTAGAGGTTACGTTTGACAATTAAACAACTAAATGCTAAAATGCAACTGTAAAATTACAGTTGCATTTTTTTGGTATACTAATG
>JAIDOO010000296.1:0-7276 GCA_029063275.1 Clostridia bacterium | reverse complement strand
GACCTTCAGATACTTCCCCTATAAAGAGGGCTTTGCGGTAATTTCCGCAGACAAAGCGTGCTACGTTTATACCGACGGTAACAAAACCGTTGTCGAAAGCGCCGACTGCGATTATTTTTGGCGTTATTTCGACCTGGACCGCGACTACTCCGAAATTGTCAAAAAAGCAAAGTCTTACAATATACCCCTCCTTTCCCGCAGTGCGGAAACCTGCAAGGGGCTCAGGATTTTGAACCAGAACCGCGAAGAGATGATTTTTTCCTTTATTATTTCGCAGAACAACAATATCCCGCGCATAAAGGGAATTATAAACAAAATCTGCGCGGGACTCGGCGAAAAAAAGGAAGAAAAATATTTCGCCTTCCCCTCGGCTAAATCCATTGCGGAAGCGGGCGCGGAATATTTCCACTCGGCGGGCGCAGGTTACAGGGACGTATATCTCGTAGAAACGGGTGCGCGCATTGCCTCCGAGGGCATAGAAAGACTTGAAAAATTAGGCGGAGCAGAGCTTAAACGCGAGCTTTTGACTTATACGGGAATCGGTCCCAAGGTTGCCGACTGCATTGCGCTTTTCGGCTTCGGAAAAACCGACAGCTTCCCCGTAGACACCTGGATTGAAAAAATTTACCGCGAGGATTTCGGCGGCACGCTTACAAACCGCAACAAAATCTCCGATTATCTAGTAGGACTGTTCGGAGAATATTCGGGTTTTATGCAGCAGTATCTTTTTTACGGAAAACGGTTAAACTTATAACGTGCCCGATTATTTTTCACACGGCGTATGTGCCGAAATTATTTACGAAAAATTGCAAAGTAAATACAAAAACAAAATAAAGAACAAAACCCTGTACCTTTTGGGGGCGCAGGGCGGCGACGTGTTTTTTGCGTACAACATAAAGCCGACAAAATCGAACCTCGGCAGAAGTATGCACAGAATGGACGCGCAAACGCTTTTTGAAAAGCTGGTTTCAGGCAATCCCTCTTACGTTGCGGGCTTTGCCACCCATTACGCACTGGATTGCACTCTGCACCCCAAAATTTACGCGTACGAACACAGCCACCGTTCTCCCTTTGCCCACATTAAATTCGAAAACGACCTGGGGCTTTATATAAGTAAAAAGTTTAAAATGCGCAGAACAATTATTCCGCGCGAAAAACTGCTTGCCTGCACGGGCGCGGTGTACGACACCGTAAAAAAGGTTGAACCGCTTATTACGGTTACGGGCGTCGAACGCTGTTTAAAAAGGCACTTTACCTACTCAAAATTTTTGTACCGCTTTAAACGGCAAAATTATAAATGCGTTTACAATTTTTCGACAGCTTCGGACGATATAGACAAAAGCATAGAGCTGGGGATTACTGCGGTAAAAAGCGTTTTGGACGGCGAAGCGCCCCGCGAAATTTTCAATAAAAAATTTTTGCAAAACTGACGGAATTGTTCCGTCAGTTTAAAATTTTGTCGTAGATATTGTGTTCCTGCAACATATCGTAAAGTTCGTCCTCGGTAATCTCGTCCAGATTACCGTCGTCGTAAAAGCGGAAAATTATATACTTACTGCCGTCAACGTGCCTGAGCGCGTCCTTATAAGTTGAGCTTTTATTAAGCATAACCTGCTTTATGTCCTTGCCCCTTTTGGGTTTTCGCGCCGCGAAAACTATACGGGACAGGGGCACTTCTCTTTCAAACGCGGAGCAGAGCAAAAATGCCGAAAAAATCAAAAGCGATATATTTTTAACCGCGAAGAAAAATACGATAATAAATACAACCGAAAGAATTACGCTTAAAACGCGCAGAGTTATCTTGGCGGTTTTTTCCTTTAAAAACAGGCTCAAAAGACATCTTAACGCCCTGCCTCCGTCCAGCGGATAGGCGGGCAAAAGGTTGATTGAAAGCATTACCGCACTGGCGGAAAAAACCGTGTCGGTATAGGCGTAGCTTTCGGGATAAAACCACCACAGCCCCGCAGTCGCAACGCAAATCAGCAGATTTACGAACGGTCCCGCCAATGCGAGCTTAATCTCGTCTGCGGCGGAAATTCCGTCCGTATCGCAGAGCGCGGCGGCGCCGTACGGCATAAGACTGATTTTACTGCACGCGTATCCAAGTCTTTGGGCGCAAAAAATATGACCGCACTCGTGCAAGAGCGCGGTCAACGCGTATATTATAAATACGGGAAACCCGCCGAAAATTGCCGAGGCAATTCCCAAAGCTATGAATAGCGGATGTACGGTTATTTTCACGAAACCCAGACGGGGACTTCGTCCATCAGCGTAAAGCAGTTTAAAAGCTCGCCGCCGTTATAGAGGGATACGCGTACTTCGCTGGTGCCGTCGCTGTAACCCATGGGAAGATTTGCCGCCAATTTTGTATTAACGTCGTAGTACGCGTGGGTGAGCCCGGTGATTACGCTTGTAAAGTTTGAGGTATGCGCAATTTCAACGGTGTAAAGACCGCCGTCCTCCTCATACACGCGCGAAACAGTGCCGCCGTATACGGGGTAAACGCTTCCCTCTGCGGTAAAGGAAATAACGCCGCTGTCCGAAACGAAAACTTCCGCGTCCGAAAAGTCGCTTACGACTGCGGATAATTTGAGTTCGGAATAAGTGGGCTCTGCCTCGGCGTTTGCCGTGCCTGTGAAAAGTCCCAAAAAGGTATTTATCGCGCTTGTGGGCATAAATACGTTTGTTATGAAAATGGCAATAGCGATAAGCCCGATTGCAACCGCCTCGATAAACAGCACCTTGCCGCCCTTATCCTTTAACGCGGCAGCCGCGTCGGATACCTTGCGTCTGAATTTTACCTTTTCGGGCTTGGGCGCGTCCGAAAGATCCTCGGCGTAAACGTACGCGCCTACGCGCTCGTTGACGCTTTCGACAACCATTTCTTTAAGCTCTTCGGGCTGGGGTGCGGGTTGAACGGCTTGTTTGCGTTTGAAAAAACTTTTCTTTTTGACTACGTTTACCGTGTTAACGGGTATTTCAAGCATTTCGGCATAGTCTAATTCCTGATTCATATTTATCCTCCGATTTATTCAGTCTACCCTAATTTATGCCGTCTTTTTGTCCGTTAGAACATTTTTTTTAAAATAGGCATATAATGAAAGCCGCCCGCGCAAAATGCGCGGGCGGCTTCCTGTTTAGTTAAAGTAAAATCGGTTGCCAAGCCTAAGGCTTGCTTGACCTGCGTTTAGCCGTATTACGGTTTCGCAATTAAGATACACGGTCAAGCGGAACGCTCGTTGATTTGCGGTTAAGTCAATCAAGTTGCAACGCGACAAAGATACACGGTCAAGCGGAACGCTTGTTGATTTGCGGTTAAGTCAATCAAGTTGCAACGCGATTAAGATACGTGATTAAACGGAACGTTTATTACTCGAATTTGTCGTAGAAGCCGTCCACGTCAAAGTTGGTATCCTCTTCGCGAGTGCGCATTACGGGTTTTGCCTTGGTAGTGTCTACCGTGGTCGTTGTCGTTATCACTGCGTCCGAGGGATACATTGTCGGGGTACCCGGCACAGATCTTTCATCTACCGTCGGTTGCGGCTCGGCATTGTTCTGCGCCGTTGCAATAATAGCCGCAGGCGAAACTCCGCTGTTTCTCAATGCGGAAGCTATCACCGCGCCGATAAAGTCGGGGGTCGCTCCCGTTGCCGCAGGCGTTTGCACATTCTGGTTTACGGGTGCAGGCAACGCGGGCACTGCCCCGCCGCCGCGAACATACCTTTCTTCCGCAAGCATCGCCCGCTCTTCCATAGAGCGGTACGACTTTTCTTCCGCCGCTCTCGCGCGCTCCTCCGCAAGTCTGCCCTCCGCCGTTCTTGCACGCTCCTCCGCAAGCATTAATCTTGCGTCCTCATAAGAGCCGCCCTGCTGTTGCGGCAATGGCATATACTGCGGCATAGGCATTGGCATAGTCATTTGCATCGGCATCTGCATAGGCGGTTGCGAATAGCTTGCGCCCATATTCTGCCTTGCCTTGATTTCCGCAAGCTCTGCCCGTATCTCTGCAAGCACTGAACTGTCGGGTTGCGAATACTGCTGCATCGGCATTTGCTGTTGAACGGGCTGTGCCGGCATTGCCTGTTGCATAGCCATACCTGCCATACCTGCGCCGACCATTCCCATTCCCGCCTGCGCGCGGATCTTTTCAAGCTCGGCTTCCTGCTTTGCCTTGGCTAGCTCGCGCTCCGCTTCCTGCTTTTCCTTTTGCGCCTGTCGCTCTTCCTCGCGGCGCCGCTGTTCTTCTTCCCTGCGCCGCTTCTCTTCCGCTTTGCGTTCTTTTTCCGCCGCTTTCTTTTCGGCTCGCTCTTCCTTAGTCTTTCTCAGTCTTACAGCTACCGCTATGATTATTATCAATAGTATCAGCGCCGCAACCGCAATCACAATCCACAGCCAGTTCGCTTTTAAAAACTGTACTACCCTCTCCCAGATTGTAGGCACATATTCGGGCGTGTATGTATATGCTTCGTCGCCCGAATCCATAAGACTTTGCGTGCCCTCGTCCAGCTCGATATTACTTGCGTACAGCGGATTTATCCGCGCCGTTACCTGATAGGTTACCCCGCCCGCAAGCTTATCTATGCTTGTAAACTCCCTTCCGTCCGAATTGGTGTATACCTGAGTTAAAAAGTTGCTTTCGGTCGTTTCCGCAAGCGGGCTCGATGCAGGCACCCAGATCGATTTTTCCGTATCCCACACTGCGGCAACTTTTGCCTTATTTATATTCCATTTAAGTTCAACCGTCGTTCCGTCCGCGCTTAATTGCGCCGCGGTCAGGCGCTTTGCCGTAAGTTTGTACCCGGCAGGCGTTGCGGTTTGGTTTTCCCATTTAACACTGCCGATATACTCGTCTTTGATTTTGAATTTAACGGTATATTCCCCTGCAAGCTTACCCGAAACGGTACCGCTTACGTCAAGATAGGTCGCAATTTCCGTTGAACTGAGATTGCTGATTTCAGACAAAACGTCAAACGTTTCACCCGTATACGTCAAATCGTTCACCTCGGGAATATTCAGCTCTATTAATACGGGGTCGCTCTCAACCTCCACAGTAAACGTGGTCGTAATACTGTCGTCATTGTCATAGGTTACTTTAACGGTAACCGTTCCAACCGATAATCCTCCGCTTTCAGTACTAAGCGTGTAAGCCGTGATTCCATTTACCGTCGAGCCGTCGTTACTTATACCGCTTACGGTGAGATAATCCGTAAGGCTGTCAAGCCCGTCGGAAACATATACCGTGTGCGTAGAATCGAAGCTCGCCGAAATAGATACTAAATTAACCTCGGTAATCACGGCGTCAAACGACCCTGTAAAGTCAACCATCGCGGGCGTCTCGGTCGCGGACGAGGTGTAAATTACCCCTACAGTAACCGTGCCAGATTGCGAAATATCACCGTCAAGCTCATAGTCCGACGCGTCAACCGCAACCTCGCTTCCGTCGCTGTAAACCTTAAACACAGCCATTCGCGTTTTCAGATCGTTGATACTGCTTGAAGTATAAAACTTAGTAGTGCCTTGATTGAACACCACTCTTATTCCCGTAATCTCAATGCCTTCAACCGTAATAGATTCGATTCCTGTTTTTGTATTGTAGTTGTTTGTATCCGCAGGCGTAAAAGTCCAGGTGTAATTGTTTGTTCCTACCGAAAGGTTTTGCCCCGCGTCCCATACGATATTGCCCGCAGTATCCCCCTCCGAAGTTGTTATCGAAATATCGCGGTAAATGTCGTTGCTCGGATACCACGTACCCGTTCCCACAATGCGGTTTACCGTCGGGTCAATTTTATTGATTTTAAATACAAGTTTTTTTTCAGCGGTTCCTCCGCCGTCCCACTCTATACCGTTGCTTATTGCAGAAGTGCTTAAATTGAATTTCACTGTATAAGTGCCCGCCTCGGTTGCGGTGATGCTTCCACTTCCTTCCGAGTCTGTCGCGCTTGTTCCGTTGTTTACAAACGTATAGGTGTTAGTTGTTGCGCCGTTACCGTCAACAGCGTCAACGCTAACAGTAACGTGTTTATAACCTGATGTATATGAAACCGAATTGCCGTCCAAATCCGTTTTGGGGGACTGTACTTTAGCGTATTCAAAATTTACCGTATGAGGGTTGCCATCGTAGGCTACTGTCAAGCTATCACTGGTAGACGGTACAGGCAATTTCGTTGCTTCAACTGTAGCGGCGCCAAACCCCGCTCCAAAAAATACTCCGGACGAAGCTATTTTAGCATCGGTAGTTGCTACTAAACAGAAGTAAGCATAAAAATCTTTCGGCGAGCCGGTATCGTTAGAATAAATTAAATTATTCACAGTAAAATAATCCGTATAATACGTTCCTGAGCTTGAAACCACCCACATTGAAGAACCATAAGTTGCTAATACTGTACTATAAGAATTATCTTCATAACGCTCCAAAGCAACTGTTCCGCTTGTACTGCCGGAACCGATTCCTAATCCTGCGCACACCCCCATTGGATATAAAACCGTATATTCCGTATATGCCGGAACAGTTATCTTAATACTAAAACGATAAAAACCTGAATTCAATGCTCGAGTAGCGGAAGACTCGTAAATAGCGCAACCGTTAGTTATGAGAGGAGTATTCATCCATGCTCCAACAGCAAAACTCCCACTCATTGTACCTGTTACCAACGTCGGCGCATTAGTGGCGGCGTTGGCACTTATCTTTTCGGCTTTCGGCATTAAAAAGCTTACGCCCAAAGCAAGCGCAATAGTGCAAAGCACTGCCAAAATTATCGTGGCTAAATTCCTTTTCTGTATTTTCATATAATTCCTCCTGTTATCCTTAGGTAAGCGGACGGCGCGGCTTTACACATTTGCACTTATCCTTTTTATTATTGCGCCGCCGCTTTACTCGCTAAGGTTTCCCCCTCTGCCGCGCGCTAAACGGCGCGCGGCAGAGGGGCTTCTCTTCATTTGCTTTACGCAAAATCAGATGACGTGGTCCTTTTTGCCCTTTCCATTAAAGTACACTTTTTTAGAAAATATATATTGACATTTTTCGCGGCATATATTATTATAAAAAGACCAAATAATGCCCTAAAAACCCCTATTTTTACGGGGTTCAGGACTTTCCAAAAAGGTGTACTTTTTTGGAATTTTTTTTATTTTTTACCTGCTTTTCGGAAAAATCAGACAAAAAAGCGGCGCGGACTTGTATAGTCCGAGCCGCTTAAAATCAGCCGCCCCCCGGTTTTAAAACCCCGGGGGGCGTTAAAATTATTTTATATATTAAATGAGCTTTTAAAACTAATAA
>JAIDOO010000295.1 GCA_029063275.1 Clostridia bacterium | reverse complement strand
TAGTATTATAGTATCAACTTATGAATATATATTCATATATTAATATTGAGGTGAGCTATGAATACGTGCGATAAAGAATACGAACACGGCGAAAGGGTAAAGGCGGCAAAAGCCAATATGCCCACGGAAGACAAGATATCCGAAATGGGCGCAAGGTTCAAGGTTATATCCGAGCCTTCGCGTCTTAAAATTCTGCTTGCGCTGTCGGGCGGCGAACTGTGCGTGGAGCACATCACCGATGCGGTTGGCGGAAACCAGAGCGCGGTTTCGCATCAGCTTAAAATTCTTAAAGACAATAAAATCGTAAAGGGGCGCAGAGAGGGCAAAAACGTCCTGTACTCGGTTTCGGACTGGCACGTTTTGACTATGATTGGCGTCGCAAAGGAGCATCTGGACTGCAATGAATAAGGTTATTAAAATTTCGGGTTTGGACTGCGCGAACTGTGCAAGAGAGCTCGAAGAGGAAATATCTAAGATAGTCGGCGTTGAAAGCGCAACGGTTGATTTTGTTGCGCAAAAGGTTTACGTCGACTGCAACGACTTTACTCTCGAAAAAGTCAAGGACTGCTGTAACTGCTTCGAGGAAGTTAAAGTAGTCGGGGACGCCGAAGAAGGCTGCGGCGAAAAAATAAAAATTAAAGGGCTGTGCTGTGCAAACTGCGCAAGAGAGCTCGAAGAAGAGCTGAACAAAATAGAGGGCGTAAACGCGGTTGTGGACTTTATGAATATGTCGATAGTCTTAAACGCAACGCCCGAGGGCAGAAAAAAGGCGGTTTACGCGATAACCCACTTCGAGGACGTAAAAATCGTCAGCGAGCGGTCAAAAAAGAGCTTCGCGCGCGAAAAGCTTGCCGATATTATATGTATTGCAATTTCGGTGCTGTTTTTCATTCCCGCGTTCGTTTTCGATTTGACGGGATTTATGGAAAGCAGTCTTGCACTGAAAATCACTTCATATGTCTTTTTCGGTATAGCGTACCTTTCGGTCGGCTACAAGGTGCTGTGGCTCACGGCTAAAAATATAATAAAGGGTAAAATTTTCGATGAAAATTTCCTTATGACGATAGCTTCGGTCGGCGCGATACTTCTCGGCATTTTCGAGGGAGAGGGCTTTGCCGAGGGCGTTGCCGTAATGCTCTTATACCAGATAGGCGAGCTGTTGCAGGCGGCGGCGGTAGGTTCGTCGCGCGGGTCGATTGCCGCGCTTATGAATTTGAAGAGCGAAACGGCTAACCTCATTTCAGGCGGAGAAATTCTTACCGTTTCACCCGAACAGCTTAAAGTCGGCGACAAAATTTTAATCAAGGCGGGCGAAAAAGTGCCTGTGGACTGCGTGATATACGAGGGCTCGGGCTCGCTGGATATGAAGAGCCTTAACGGCGAGCCTATGCCCCGCGACGTCGCTGAGGGCGATAATGCGCTTTCGGGCAGTATAAATATTTCGGGCGTGTTAAAGGCGGAGGTCGTGCGCGAGTACAAAAATTCCGCTGTCGCCAAAATTCTGGATATGGTTGAAAATTCCACGGCGAAAAAATCCAAGCCTGAGCTTTTCATAACCAAGTTCGCTAAATATTACACCCCTGCGGTCTGCGCCGCCGCATTAATCGTCGCGGCGCTGGTTCCCACTGTAATATGCGCCGTGCAGGCAAGCTTTACTTGGGCAATCTATTCGGAATGGATTTACAAGGCGCTTGGCTTTTTGGTTATTTCCTGCCCCTGCGCTATGGTTATCTCGGTGCCTCTTTCCTACTTCGGCGGAATAGGACGGTGTGCAAAATTCGGAATTCTTGTCAAGGGCTCGACCTGTCTTGACGAGCTTGCGCTTGCAAAGGTTGCCGCGTTTGACAAGACGGGTACGGTAACCGAGGGTGTTTTCAGCGTTACGGGCTACACCGACGAGCGCACTCTGACTCTTGCGGCTTCGGCTGAAAAAGCTTCTTCCCACCCCATAGCCGCAGCTTTCGGCAACGTTGCGGGACTGCCCGTAACCGACGCTAAGGAGGTCGCGGGCAAGGGCGTAGTATGTATGCTGGAAAACAAACAGCTTCTTTGCGGCAGTGCCAAATTATTGCGGGAACACGGCGTTGAATTTTTAGCGGAAGAAAGCGCCTCAACCGTCGTCTACGTTGCGCACGGCGGAAAGTATGTAGGCAGTGTGTTTATAGACGATAAGGTAAAAAGCAGTGCGGCGCAAGCGGTACGCGATTTAAAAGCGCAGGGCGTGGAGTACACGCAGATGCTGACAGGGGACTGTCTTGCCCGTGCGCAGGCGGTAGCGGAGGAGGTAGGCTTCGACGGCGTTTCAGCTTCGCTTTTACCTGACGAAAAATGCGGCGCGGCGCAAAAGCTGAAGGAGCGCGGAAAGCTTCTGTACGTCGGCGACGGCATAAACGACGCGCCCGTTATGGCGGCGGCGGACTGCGCGGTTTCGATGGGTAAAGTGGGTTCGGACGCGGCTATAGAGGCAAGCGATATAGTGCTCGTATCCGACAGCCTGCCTTTAATTCCCAAGGGCAGAAAAATAGCAAGGGGCACGCGCTCGATAGTAATGCAGAACATTATAGGCTCGCTGATAATCAAGCTTGCCATTATGGCGCTGGATATTGCGATACCCGGATTTCCGCTGATAATTTCCGTAATAGCGGATGTCGGCGTAATGCTTGTCGCGGTACTCAACGCAATGCGCACCGCGCTGTTGAAATAATCGTTTTAAATAAAAAATTATCTAATTCGTCAAATTGTGTTCAAACGTTTGACGAATTTTTTTTGCGTGTGGTAAAATGTGAAAAACAAGTGAAATACGCTTGAAAAATTTTTTTGGGAGGCACTTTTAATGAGTGAAGAAACAAAAGACAAAGTTTCGGAAACCGAAGTAAAGAGTAACACACTCCCCGAGGGCGCACCTGCACCCGACGGCACGGCGACGGAACACGTAAGTCCCTACAAGGGCTTCTGGGGCAAAGTGGACAAGTTCTTCGGAATTTCAAAGCTTGGTTCCAAGTACAGAACTGAAGTGGTTGCAGGCTTAACTACCTTCATGGCAATGGTCTACATTCTCATGGTCAATGCGGGAATGTTCAAGGAAGTAATCGGCGGCAGCGACCCTTACGGCGCGGCTTACATAGCTACTGCAATCGGCGCAGTCGCGGGAACGCTTTTGATGGCTTTCCTCGCTAAAATGCCTTTGGCGCAAGCCTCAGGTATGGGCGTAAACGCGTTTATCGTTTATACCCTCGTACTGGGCGGAACGGGACTTACCTACGCTAACTGTATGGTATTTACCCTTTTGGATGGCGTAATTTTCCTTATTCTTACGGCGACAGGTCTTCGTAAAAAGATATTCGAAGCAATTCCCGCAGGCGTACGCCATGCGATTCCCGTCGGTATCGGTCTGTTTATCGCGTATATCGGTTTACAGGGAGCGGGCGTTATTACTACAACCGCAACGGCTACTCCTATATATAACGATTTGGGTGAAATTATCGGCTATACTGGCGGCGTCGACGCTAACACCATTTCAGGCTTCGTATCGTTTAACGTACTTGCGGACGGATTTACTTACGGCGGTATAATTGCTCCGCTCGTTGCGATTTTGGGCGTTATTGCAATCGCTATAATGTCTAAGAAAAATGTAAAGGGCGCAATTCTCTGGGGTATCCTCGGTACAACCGTGCTTTACTACGTTCTTTCTGCAATCGGTTTCGGCGTAGGCGACACTATCTGCAAAGATATGTTCGGCGCTATAACGATTTCAAATCCTCTTGACGCGTTCAAAGCTTGGGGTCTCGATTCCGCAGGTAAAGTATTCTACGAGGGCTTTGATTTTAGCAACTACTTCGGATTCTCTGCGGGTAACAACGCAGGAACTTTGGTTGTTCTTATTATCACCACCGCGCTTTCGCTGTGTATGATAGATATGTTCGATACTATCGGCACTTTGTACGGCGCGTGCGCAAAGGGTAATCTCCTCGACGAAAAGGGTGCGCCCGTTCGTATGAGCCAGATGATGCTCTCCGACGCTATCGCAACCTGCGTAGGTGCAGTTGCCGGCACTTCTACCGTAACAACCTTTGTCGAGGCTTCCTCAGGTGTCGCGGCAGGCGGAAGAACGGGCTTTACGGCTTTGGTTACCGCGCTCTGCTTTATCGTTGCGATGTTCTTATCGCCTCTTGCCCAGCTCATTCCTTCGGCGGCTACGGCTACCGCGCTCATCTGGGTCGGCGTGCTTATGATGACTTCGGTTACCAAGATTGACTGGTCCGACGCAGGCGAGGCAATCGTTGCATTCCTTACCTTTATCGTTATGGTTCTCGGCTACTCGATTTCAAAGGGTATCGGTATAGGTAT
>JAIDOO010000294.1 GCA_029063275.1 Clostridia bacterium | reverse complement strand
GTGGAATAATGTTCGGTACTGTTACATCTCGGAATTTATATTCGCCCAAATACCTGCGGTTAGATAACATACGCTGAACGCCCGTGCCGTTAATCTTGCCGCCCCGATAAGAGCGTATTTTCTTTTCGTCAAGGTAGTCAACGATATACTTAATGGTATGACCGTCGGCGTACATAGTAAAAATCTCTTGAAGAATAGGTGCAAAAGTTTCGTGCGGCTCGAACTTTCTTTCCGCATTGAGCTTATAGCCGAAAGTAATCTGTCCGCCGTTGTTTATGCCTTTGAGTACATTTTCAGTCATACCACGCACAACCTTTTCGGCAAGCTCGGCGGAGTAGTATTCCGCCATACCTTCCAAGACCGATTCAAGGAGTATGCCTTCCGAGCCTTCGGCAATCGCTTCTTTTGCGGATACAACTTTTACGCCGTTCTTGCGGAGTAGTGCTTTGTAGTGTGCGCTGTCGTAACGGTTACGGGAAAAGCGGTCTAACTTCCAGACGATAATGCAATCGAAAGCGTGTTTATAGCTGTCCTTAATCATTTGCTGAAATTCGGGACGGTTATCCGATTTAGCGGAAAGCGCACGGTCTATATAAGACTTGATAACGTCAATTCCTGCGTGGTCGGCAAATTCCATACACTCACGAAGCTGACCTTCGATAGACGCTTCCGTTTGATTGTCTGAACTGTATCTTGCGTAAATGACTGCTCTCATTGTTTTTGTTCCTTTAATAGTTTAAGTACGGCTTCTTTAAGTTTAGCATTAGCGGCAGAGGACGGATCGAAACACATCTCTATAAATTCCTGCATACGCTCGTCGTTCTCAAACGCTTTCGGTTGATAGTCGAATAACTTGCCTTGCGGTTCTTCGCACCTGCCGAAGATATAATCAAGCGAAACGTCGTAATAGTCGGCAAACCAAAGTAGTGTAGCGTTAGGCACATCGGAATGACCGTTTTCGTAACGGTTGATTGCTGATTGAGTAGTGCCAAGCAAAGCCGCTATTTTTACTTGCGATTGCTTAACGCTCTCTCTTAATTGCTTTAACCTTTTACCTATAATATTATCTTGCATATTAAACTCCTTGCATATCATTATAAACGATTATTAAATATAAGTCAACACTTTAATTGCATATTATGAATTTTAATTTTGAGTCGATTATTCCCACACAAAAAGGCTCTTGAACTATTTGTTCGAGAGCCTTGATTGCGTACTGTTTAGAAAGATAAATGGAAATTTATAATACATACTTCATAGGCGTAAACCGAATACCGTCTAATTCCTGTTCTTCCGATAAAGGCACAAAACCCAAGTGCAAATAAAAGCTCTTTCCGTAAGGGGATGAATTGAGCGTAATTTCTTTGACTTGCGGACTATTCTTTTTTACTTCCGCCAACAAAAACTCAAAGATAGAAGTTGCAATACCCTTGCGATGATACTCGCTTTTCGTGAAAACCAAGTTAATATGCGATTTGTTACGCATACCGATAATCCCAACCATTTTACCGTCATCAAATGCGGCATAAATCGGGCAAATTCCTTTTCTACACTTATCTATAAATTCGGCGTTTTCGATAATATCCTTTCTGAACGTTTCCACACCTTGCGGTTTATAATCGGGTGCTTCAAACTGCATAAACACTTCTAACGCAAGGGTAAGCGCATCGCTTACTTCGTTAGGCTTTACATGTCTGATAAAATACATAACTTCTCCACTAAATTACTGTTTATCGTACAATCATTATAGCATACTTGACACTAAAAAACAAGCGGTTGATAGTAACAGTAATAATAGACACTCCAATTTCAGTTTTGACAAAACTTCCTATAAAAAGACAGTTCACTGCCCGTTTATGGGAAGTGAACGCATTGC
>JAIDOO010000293.1 GCA_029063275.1 Clostridia bacterium | reverse complement strand
TAACCGTATTTAGCAACTTGTGATTGCTCTATGATGGTTAATCATTCTATTGAATAGTAAGATTGTTTTTAGCTCAAAAGATACCTCGTTTTCCTAAAAAATTGTACACTTATAAAAGCCTATCACGGCTCACGAATTTTGCGTACAACTAAAAAACCTACGCTCTATCCGTAAGCTAAGGCACGGCGGTTATACCGCCCAAAACCTTCTGCTTCCTGTGGACGAACTTCGCCCACCACAGAACTCCTACCCTTAAAGGGTAAATACCGCTCGTTACTCTATCGCAGTACAGTATGTATTATAACATAGACTACATACTGTTGCAATGCGTTCACTGCCCATAAACGGGCAGTGAAAAAGTTTTTATGACTTTTTTTGTAGAAACATAATCGTAAAACTTATTATTAGCGATATTGTCTATCGCTTGTATTTTGGCTTTCGGTATGCTATAATGACTGTGCGATAAACAGTAATTTAGCGGAGGCGTTGAAAGATAGTTTATGAAAAAAATTTACCGATGTGTTTTAATTGTCGTATGTGTGCTTTGTGTTTTATCGCTTGCCGCCTGTAATCACGATAGTGATGCTAACGATGATTATATACCAGACAATGAGCATTGCATCGTGTCTTTGCCGCAAGAATACGATATTTCTTTTGATAACTACGAACTTTCCGAAATATTCGATAAAGATTTATATAATGCAGAAAACGTAAACGGTAATGCGAAAAAAGACGGTTTTACTTATTATAACGTACCCAAAAATGAGCCGTTCCGCATTTTAACGCCGCTTGGCATTATTCAAAGTAAAAACCAAATCGGACAAACGCTTGTATATTGGCAATTAAACGATAAACTTTATAAAGACGGCGATAATTATTATTCCGAGAATAACTTTACTTGCTCAAAAGATACAGAAATTATACCTATTTATTATGAGTTTCGTGCTGTCGGAATGATATTGTTTGAGGTAGACGAAAACGATATGCAGATAGTATCTGACTATGAAATATTTGACGACAATGGTAATATTAAAGAGCAGGACGGTATTTATTATCTATACGGCGTTTACGATTTCGAGCCGTATCAAGAGTATTGGCGCACAAATCTAACGATCAATAAATTTGAAATAAATTGCAAGTCGCAAACAGTAGCCGAAAATTACAATAAAGATTTTTACACGTTAAATATTGAAATCAACAAAGAAAATCTTTTTGATAAAGGCAAAATCATTCTTGCAAAACTTTATAAGATAGACGGGCACGGATATATGCTCTATGGCGCCGGGCAAGTTATTCGCGGTGACCATTCGGACATTGTACGCATATTACCGATTGGCGAACACGAACTAAAATATTCTTTTAAGTGAACGATAAATTTCAATTTAGCGTTCTATTGTTGATAAAAAGTTGAGATTCCATAAGGAGTCCCGACTTTTGTTTTACATTGATTTGCAATATCAAAACATTGCCTTGTGTGAATAATGTCGCTCTGGTGTTGTATTTATTTTAGTCCATAACTATGTGCCACCGCACTATACCTTGCAAGCAAGGCAGTGCGCTTTTTCTTTACTTGTTCGTTTACTTGTTGTATAATAAC
>JAIDOO010000292.1 GCA_029063275.1 Clostridia bacterium | reverse complement strand
ACCGAATAAAATTTTTTGCGCGTAATTAAAAAAAATATAATAATGTATATTGACATTTTTTTTTAATTGAAGTATAATTAAGCGAGTGTAAAAATATTGCACAAATTGATAATTTTAATAATTATTTATCGGAGGTTTTTTGATGAAAAAATTGACTATCGACGGTAATACCGCCGCAAGCCATGTAGCGTATGCCTTTTCGGAAGTAGCAGCTATCTACCCCATCACTCCCTCTTCGCCTATGGCGGAAGTTGCGGATGAATGGGCAACCGCAGGCAGAACCAACATGTGGGGTCAGCAGGTTAAGATTGCGGAAATGCAGTCCGAAGGCGGAGCTGCGGGCGCAGTTCACGGTTCGCTTTGCGCCGGCGCGCTTACGACCACCTACACCGCGTCCCAGGGACTTCTTCTTATGATTCCCAACATGTACAAAATTTCGGGCGAACTTATGCCTATGGTTATGCACGTTTCGGCGCGCGCTCTGGCAGCTCACTCACTCAACATTTTCGGCGACCATGCAGACGTTATGGCTTGCCGCCAGACCGGTTTTGCTATGCTGTGCGACTCGTCCGTGCAGGAAGTTATGGACCTGAGCTTGGTTGCTCACCTTGCGACGCTCAAAGCTAAAGTTCCCTTTATTAACTTCTTCGACGGATTCAGAACCAGCCACGAAGTTGCCAAAATCGACGTGTGGGACGATGCGGACGATTACGCCGAGATAAGGGCAATTTGCAAAGAACTCGGAATAGAAAAGGACATCGCTGACTTCAAGTCGCGTTCCTTGAACCCCGAACACCCCATTCAGAAAGGTACCGCACAGAACGGCGATACCTACTTCCAGAACAGGGAAACCGCAAACAGCTACTACGTTGCTACTCCCGCTATCGTACAGAACGTAATGGACGTCGTATCCAAAAAGTGCGGAAGAAGCTATCACCTGTTCGATTACGTCGGCGCACCCAATGCGGACAAGGTTATCGTTGCGATGGGTTCGGGTACCGAAACGATTGAAGAGTCAATCAACAAACTCAACAAATCAGGCAAAAAGTACGGACTTGTAAAGGTACGTCTTTACAGACCTTTCGTTGCGGATGCGTTTGTAGCGGCTCTGCCCAAGTCGGTAAAGAAAATTGCCGTACTCGACAGAACAAAGGAACCCGGCTCGCTGGGCGAACCTTTATATCTCGACGTATGCTCGGCACTGCTTGAAAAAGGCAAAACCAAAATTCAGGTTGTCGGCGGCAGATACGGTCTCGGCTCGAAAGAGTTTACCCCTTCTATGGTGCTTGCGGTTTACAAGAACCTCGAACAGAAAAAGCCCAAAAACCACTTCACTATCGGTATTTACGAGGACGTTACAAATACATCCCTCGACTTCTCCGAAAAGTTTGACGCCGCTCCCGCAGGCTCGACAAGCTGTAAGTTCTACGGACTCGGCTCGGACGGTACTGTCGGCGCGAACAAAAACTCGATTAAAATTATCGGCGACCACACGGACAAGCACGCTCAGGCGTACTTCTTCTACGATTCCAACAAGTCGGGCGGCATAACCGTTTCCCACATACGTTTCGGCGAAACGCCCATTCAGTCCGAATA
>JAIDOO010000291.1 GCA_029063275.1 Clostridia bacterium | reverse complement strand
TCGTAGCACTGGCTTGGGGTGTTATCGTTTGGGCCGTGACGCTGGGGGTATGCTACCGCGTCGTGAAAGCTTTTGTATAAAGAAGCGTTTTCATTGTCGGGCTTTACGTTGTCAAACGTTATTATAGTGCCGATTTTGTACTGATACAGTATTCCCGTTCTGGGATTGCCCGCAAGTCCCACAAAACCCGAAATATGGTCCTGATCCGCGTGGGTTGCGATTACGTATTCAAGAACGCCGTCAGAGCAGTAGTTGTCAATGTACTGTTTAATCGTAGCCGCGCTGGACTGCCGCGAACCTGCGTCTATCAAAACCTCGGTATCGCCGCACTTGATTAAAAGGCTGTCGCCGGCATACTTATTGCCGAGTTCGAGAAAGTGTATTGAAAAGTCGGCTTCGTCTATATCTTCAAGACTTCCGGTTATCGAAACGGTCTGTCCGCAGTCGTCGCAGATACCGTCCTCGTCCGCGTCGGTGTGGTTTCCGGTGGCGGGAATAACTTCCTCTATGTCTGTTTTGCACGTCAGACAGGTATGGTGTCTTAATCCCTCCTCGCCGCAGGTGGGCTCTTCGTCGGTTATCCAATCGCCGAAGGTATGACCCGTAGGAAGCAGGCGTCTTGACTCTTCGTGTTCGCAGGTTGCGCATATACGCTTATCCGAACCGAAGCCCTCGCAGGTAGGATTTGAAACGGAAATCCAATCGCCGTAATCGTGTCCCGTTGCCTCAATCTTCTTAGTTTCGTCCTCTCCGCAGACGGTACAGCTCCGCTTTGCCTCGCCCTCGTCCACGCAGGTTGCTTCCGCAGTGGTTTCCCATTCGCCCCAGTAGTGCCCGCCTGTGCCGAGAAGTTTATGAAAAAACTGGGGCTTAAAGTACCACAAAAGCGCTATTACGACGATTATAACCACCAAAATTACCGCAATGACCGCAGTAACCTGTGTTTTTACTTTTCTCTTGCCTGCCATTTTTTCCCCTTATTAAGATTTTTAAGTGTTTAAAATCTTTTCGCGCATTTCTATATATTTATTAAGCTTGGCGCGCTCGTCGTCAACGAGCTTTTTGGGAGCCTTTGAAATAAATCCAGAGTTGTTCAGCTTACCGTCGGCGCGGGCGATTTCCGCCGTTACCTTTTCAAGCTCTGTCTGCAATCTTGCCTTTTCCTTTTCCAAATCGACGAGCTCGCCCATAGGGATATACAGCGTGCAGATTGCAAGCACTTTCGTTACGGCGTTTTCGCCCGCCTCTTCGGCGGAAGAAACAAACTTAATCTCTTTCGCGCCCGCAAGCTTTAAAATGCTGTCCTCGTTTTGGGAAATAAGCCGTTTGCTTTCGGTTGCGATATACAGGTGCACCTTTTTAGAGGGCGGACAATCCACTTCGGTCTTGACCGCGCGCACCGCCTTTATTATATCCATAATGCCAGCAAAGGACTGTGCGTCCTTTTTGTATGCAAGCTTGGAGTTGTAACGCGGGAACTCCTCAGTCATTATAGTGCCGTTCGTGCCCAGCAGACTGCGGTAAATTTCATCAGTTACGAAAGGTATAAACGGATGCAGTAGTTTAAGCGCGTTTTCAAGCACGAATAAAAGAACGGAAACCGCACCCTCCTTTTTAGCCTTGTCGTCGGAATACAAAACGGGTTTGACAAGCTCGATATACCAGTCGCAGAAGTCCGACCACATAAAGTCGTACATAATCTGGCAGGCGATACCAAGCTCGAATTTATTCATTGCAAGGGTAACGTCGCGTATGGAAGATTGCAGTCTTGCAATAATCCACTTGTCCGCAGGAGTAAGCTTTATTTCGGATAAAGGCTTTGCTTCAACGCCCTCCGCGTTCATAATAACAAACCTGCTGGCGTTCCAGATTTTGTTCATAAAGTTACGGCAGGACTCCACCTTAGTATCCGAGTAGCGAGTATCGTTGCCGGGGGCTACGCCCTGCAACAGCGAAAAGCGCAGGCTGTCCGCGCCGTACTTTTCGATAATTTCCAAGGGGTCTACGCCGTTGCCAAGAGATTTGGACATCTTTCTGCCCTTTTCGTCGCGCACAAGCCCGTGGATTAAAACGTCGCGGAAAGGCACCTTGCGCATATGCTCGAGCCCGGAGAAAATCATTCTGGCAACCCAGAAAAAGATTATATCGTAGCCGGTAACGAGGACATCGCCGGGGTAAAAATATTCCAAATCGGAAGTATCGTCGGGATAGCCCAAGGTTGAAAAAGGCCACAGCGCCGCGGAAAACCAGGTGTCGAGAACGTCCTCGTCCTGCGAAAGATTTTTGCTTCCGCAGTGCGGACAAACCTTGGGGTCGGATTTTTCACAGATTTCTACGCCGCAGTCGGCGCAGTACCACACGGGTATTCTGTGTCCCCACCAGAGCTGACGTGAGATACACCAGTCCTTGACGTTTTCCATCCAGTTGTAATATACCTTTGCGAAGCGCTCGGGTACGAAAGTGATTTTTTTGTCTATAACGGCGTTTATCGCGGGGCGGGCAAGCCCTTTCATTTTGACAAACCACTGTCTTGAAACCAACGGCTCAACCGTTGAATTACAGCGGTAGCAATGCCCTACGTTGTGCCTGTGCGGCTCTATTTTTACGAGCGCGCCGATATTTTTCAGTTCTTCGACAAGCTTTTTACGGCAGGCGTATCTGTCCATACCCTCAAACTTGCCCGCAAGCTGATTCATTGTGCCGTCGTCGTTCATAACGCGCACAACAGGAAGCTTGTGCCTGAGCCCTACCTCGAAGTCGTTGGGATCGTGCGCGGGCGTGATTTTAACGCAGCCCGTGCCGAATTCCATATCCGCGTGCTTGTCGCCGACAATGGGAATAGCCTTATTGACCACCGGCAGAATTACGTTTTTACCGATTAAGTGCTTATATCTCTTATCCTCGGGATTGACCGCGACGGCGGTATCGCCGAACATCGTTTCGGGTCTGGTGGTGGCAACTTCGAGGCATACGTTTTCACCCTCGACGGGATAATTTATATGCCAGAAAAAGCCGTCCTCTTCCTCATAGACAACCTCAGCGTCCGAGAGCGCGGTTTTACAGCAGGGGCACCAGTTAATAATTCTGTTTCCCCTGTAAATAAGCTTTTTATTATAAAGGTTTACAAATACCTCGCGGACTGCCTTAGAGCACTTTTCGTCCATAGTGAACGTAAGGCGGGACCAGTCGCAGGACGAGCCGAGCTTTTTGAGCTGTTGGACAATCCTTGCGTTGTACTTGTCCTTCCACTGCCAGACGCGCTTTAAAAAGCCCTCGCGCCCCAGACTTTCCTTGCTCTCGCCCTCGGCTTTGATTTGCTCAACCACCTTTACTTCGGTTGCAATAGAGGCGTGGTCGGTACCCGGCAGCCAAAGCGCACAGTATCCCTGCATACGCTTAAAGCGTATGACTGCGTCCTGCATAGTTTCGTCCATGGCGTGTCCCATATGAAGCTGACCCGTAATGTTGGGTGGCGGCATCATTACCGTAAAGGGAACCTTGTTATCGTCGCGCACCGCTTTAAAACAGCCGCTCTCTTCCCATTCCTTATAAAGTCTGTCCTCAAAGTCCTTGGGGTTGTAAGTCTTTTCCATAAAAACCTCGTAAATAAATCTTTCCTATTATACCTTAAACGGGTTTTGGTTGTCAAACGCAAATAATCGGCGCATACAATGTATTATTAAATTTTTTCAGGCGGCGGCAATAAAAAAAATTAAAGTTGGCGCACGCCGACAGGAGTAATACATTGAAAAAAAGGCTTGTATTAGTACTTCTTTCAGTCGTAATGGCGTTGGTCGTACCCTTCTCTTTTACGGCTTGTAAGAAAAACAGCAAACTTATAAGAATCAACGAAGTAACCCACTCGGTATTCTACGCGCCTATGTATCTTGCAGACGCGCTGGGATATTTCGAGGAAGAAGATATCGAAATCGAGCTTACCAACGGCGGCGGCGCGGACGCGACTATGGCGGCTGTGCTTTCAGGCGCGGCGGATATAGGCTTCTGCGGTCCCGAAGCCGTTATTTACGTTGCTATCGGCGACAGCAACGACTGTCCCAAAGTTTTCGGTCAGCTTACTAAGCGCGACGGAAGCTTTCTTGTGGGCAGAGAAAAAATAGACGATTTCGACTGGAGTATGCTCGAAGGAAAATCTATCCTTGCAGGCAGACAGGGCGGCGTTCCCGCTATGACTTTCGAATACGTATTAAACAAATTAGGCGTTAACGCGACTTTGAATTACGACGTTGCATTCAATATGATGACGGCGGCGTTCGAGAGCGGAATTTCGGATTACTGCACAATGTTCGAACCCACCGCGTCCGCGTATCAGGCGGCTGGCAAGGGCTATATCGTGGCTTCGGTCGGGCAGGACTCGGGCGAGCTCCCCTACACCTGCTTTATGGCAAAGGACAGCTATATCAAGAACAACGGCGACAAAATCGAAGGATTTTTACGCGCAATAACCAAAGCGACTAAATACCTGCTTGCAACCGACAGCGCAACCGTGGCAAACCAAATCGCGGGCTACTTTGACGGTACGGACGAAGCGAGCTTAAAAACCTCTATCGACAGCTATAAATCTATCGACGCGTGGGTTACGAATATGGCTATGAAAGAAAGCGTTTTCACCTACTTGCAGGACATTATGGAATTTTCGGGCGAGCTTGAAAGGCGGGTAGCTTTCTCCGATATAGTGCTTACCGAAACCGCCCAGAAGGTTTATAACGAAATTTACGCATAATGCTTACTTTTAAAAACGTAACCTACACTTACCATACCAAACAGGGCGAAACCACCGCGGTAAAGGATATGAATTTTACCGTTGAAAAAGGTCAGTTCGTATCCGTAATCGGTCCCTCGGGCTGCGGAAAAACCACGATACTTTCAATTGCCGCAGGACTCCTTGCACCCTCTTCGGGCGAAGTGGAAAGAAACGCGGGCGAATTCGGCTATATGCTGCAACGCGACGCGCTGTTCCCCTGGCGGACGGTCGAACAGAATATTTTTCTTCCGCTGGAAGTAAAAAAACGCAACACCCCCGCTATGCGCGAACGCGCCGTGAGCCTTGCCGAAAAGTACGGACTTAAAGACTTTTTGAAAAAGACCCCCTCCCAGCTTTCGGGCGGTATGCGGCAGAGGGTAGCTCTTATAAGAACGCTTGCGGCAGGACCCGAAATCCTATTGCTTGACGAACCTTTTTCCGCGTTGGACTATCAGACAAGACTGGAAGTCTGCGACGACGTTCAGGGAATTATAAAGAGCGAAAAAAAGACCGCGCTTTTGGTTACCCACGACATTTCGGAAGCGATTGCACTCTCCGACAAGGTGGTAGTCCTCTCCGCGCGCCCCGCGCGCGTGGTTGCCGAACACCTTATAGAATTCGGCGAAGGCAGTCCGAAAAAACGCCGTGAGTGCAGTGAGTTTGCCTCTATGTTCGAATTGCTCAGAAAAGAGCTTGGTATTTAAAAAGCTTCCTGCAAAACCACAAAAGGAACACTCAAATGAAAAAGACTAAACCAACGTACTCGCGCGAGCACCTCGCGTATCTGAAAAAAATCAAACACAAAAAAATTATCATAACCCTGTCGCGGATATTTATTCTTGCGCTGGTTTTGGGGATATGGGAGCTTTGCGCACAGCTTAAAGTTATCGACCCGTTTATAACAAGCTCGCCGTCAAGGGTATGCCTGACTATTGCCGACCTGTACAATAACGGCACTCTGTTTTACCATATAGGAATTACCCTTATGGAAACTATGGTGGGATTTGTCCTTGCAATAGTTATCGGCTACGCCGTGGCAATCGTGCTTTGGTCAAGCGAATCCGTGCGAAAGGTTTTAGAGCCGTATATCGTGGTTTTAAACTCGCTCCCCAAAATTGCGCTTGGTCCGCTGATTATAATATGGATAGGCACCGGCTACGACGCGATTATTTTTATGACCGTTTTAGTATCGATAATAGTCTGTATTATGAATATGCTTGCAGGCTTTATAGCCGTGGATAAAACCAAACTGCTTTTAATGAAGTCTATGGGCGCAAGCAAAGCGACCACATTAAGGAAATTGATTATACCCGCATCACTCCCCACTCTTATAAGCACCTTAAAGGTTGCAGTGGGTCTTGCGTGGATAGGCTCGATTATGGGCGAATACATCGTATCGCGTGCAGGACTGGGATATTTGATTGTGTACGGCGGTCAGGTCTTTAAACTGGACCTTGTTATGACCGCAACCTTTATACTCTGCGTGCTTGCAGGCGGTATGTACGGCATAATAACGATTATAGAAAAACACGTTACAAAGTAACTTTAAATTGCTTTGCAACTTAAAAAAGGCTTCCTGTCGGAAGCCTTTAAATTTTTTATTTAATCGTCTGATAAGCCCAATAAGTAATCGGCGGTTACGTTGAAAAATTTTGCGAGCAAAATAATAGCCTCTGCGTTGGGTATACTGGTTTGATTTTCCCACCTTTGAATAGCTTTATAACTGATATTTAAAGTCAATGCTAATTGCC
>JAIDOO010000290.1 GCA_029063275.1 Clostridia bacterium | reverse complement strand
GTAATATAACGATGTGCGACAGGAAGGGTATTATTTGCAAGGGCGAAGACTGGCTTAACCCCGCTCAAAAGGAAATGGCGGAGATAACAAACCTTGATTGCAAGCACGGCTTGCTTGCCGACGCGATGAAGGGTGCGGACGCGTTTATAGGCGTTTCCGGTCCACACTGCGTAACAAAAGAGATGGTTAAGTCTATGGGTGATAAACCCATTCTGTTTACCTGCGCGAACCCCGTTCCCGAAATCGAGCCCGAGGATGCAAAAGAAGCGGGCGCGTACATAGTCGGCACAGGCTCTTCCGAACACCCCAATCAAATAAATAACGTGTTGGTATTCCCGGGACTTTTCCGAGGGGCGCTGGATGTCAGGGCAAGTACGGTAAATACCGAAATGATGATTGCCGCGGCGCGCGGAATTGCGGGTTGCGTTTCAGACAAGGAACTTTCACCCGAGTATATTCTTCCTTACGCTTACGACAAAAAGGCGCACAGGTTGGTTGCAAAAGCGGTGGCGGAGGCGGCAATCGCCACAGGAGTTTCAAAGTTATGTAAACAGAAATCCGTTTAAAAATCGGGTTAAGCCGTTGCTGAGAAAATTCCCCCGAATTTTATTTTCAGCAAGCTTAAAATAAAGCAGAGCGCATTCAAATATGCGCTCTGCTCAAAATGTCTTATAAGGATAAAAAAAATTATTAAATTTTTTTAATAAAAAAACGATAAAGGGGAAATGTATGAAGAAGAGATTTTTAACTGTATTCATCCTCGCTATGGTGATGGTTCTCGGAGTAATGTCCGCAGTATTGACAGCCTGCTCCAAAGAGGAAGAGTACCCCACATGGAACGTTTCCGCAGAAGGTAGCGACGTTACTGCTTACTTTACGGATAACGGCAAGTACGGATATATCCTCACCGTAGAGGGAAGCGGCGCAATGCGGGACTATTCCTCGGCAAAAGATGCGCCCTGGTACGGTAAATCGGGCAGAGTTACCGAGCTTGTAATAAAGGACGGCATCACCAGTATAGGCGACAACGCGTTTACCCATTGCTATTATGCTGACACGGTAATGCTTCCCGCAAGCGTAACAACGGTTGGCGAAAACGCCTTTCCCGCAAGCTCAAAGGTGTACGGCTATGCAACGGATATATCGGTAGGCGAAGGCACAACCGTGTATGTGTATTCCGAAAGCCAACCTACGGTCGGGGGCAATTTCTGGCATGAAGTAAACGGTGCGCCCGCCGTATGGCCGTACGTTGTTACCTCGCCTCAAAAGATTTTGTTTATAGGCAACAGCTACACTTTTTATAACGATATGCCTACGCTGTTTAAAGAAATTGCAAACGGCGCGGGAGCAGAGGTTACGGTTGAATCTTTAACCACGGGCAGCCAAAGCCTCAAAAACTGGGCAGACCCCAAGACCGAGGACGGCGCAAGGGTGGAAGCGGCGCTGACGGCTTCAAGCTACGATATAATCGTTTTGCAGGAAAAGAGCACCAGCCCCGTCAACGACGACTATAAGTACTTCCTTTCGGGCGCAAAGGCGCTGGCGGAGAGAATAGAAGAAACTCAGGACAACTGCCGTATATTCCTGTACGAAACGTGGGGCAGTCCCGCATATGCGGGTAGCTACGGCGGCTCTGTGCCTGAAATGGAGTCTCGTCTACGCACCGCCTACGATACCGTGGCGGAAAGAATAGGCGCAACCGTCTCCTACGTGGGCAAGGCGTTTACCTATATGTACGAAAACTATGCGGATATAAATTTGTACAACACCGCAGACGAAAATCATCCCTCATACGAGGGTTCATACCTCGCGGCGTGCGTGCACGCGGCATCCCTGCTTGGGTTGAACGTAGAAAACTCCGAATATAACGGCGCGCTCGATCAAGATACCGCCGCGCTTTTAAGAATGGTAGGCTACGGAATTGCGGTCGGCGCGGATATGCCTGAAATATCCTACGATATGCAAATAGCCGTGTACAGCAGATACGCCGACGCAAAAACAATTGCAGATTTGGTAGCGGCGTTTAAGGAAGATTACGCTGCGGAAAACGGCGTTGAAGCGCCTGAGATAAAGTACTCTTTGTTGGGCGCAAGCAATACGGGCGTAGCCGCATTCGGTAACCTGGTTAACTCGGGTAACTACGATATAGTCTTTGCTACGGGCAACAACATTAACACCGAAGGAGGCGTATCGGTAATAGGTAAAAAGAGTTACAGCGTAGTCAGCACTGCTTACACGGGTACCAGATATATTTCCTATCTTACCGAAAATGCAATAGCTGTTGCATTCTTCAACTTTATGGATACCGACGCGGCAAAGATAATTCTCGACCCGAGCTACGTTCCCGAGGAAATAAAAAAGATTACCGTAAACTTTGTGGTTGACGGCAAGCCTTATGCAAAGTCAGTAGTGCTATCCAGTGCGAGTACCGCAGGTGCGCAAGAACTTCCCGAATTGCCTGAAAAGACGGGACTTACGCCTATGGGCTGGGCGCTCACGGCAGAGGAACAAACGGGCGAAGTAACTTTTTCGGGTGAAGTAACATACGGCGCTCTTGCAGCCTATGCCGAAAACGGCGTGGTAACGCTGTATGCAAGATATATAAATGACGACGTAACTTTAATTAATGTAAATATAGCCGTATTCGCAAGATACGTGGACGAAGATACGATAATTAAGCTGGTAGCCGCATTCGGCGAAAGCTATCAGGTCGGCGAGGGCGAAAGGCTCAACGTAACCTATGAAATGCTCGGCAACGGCAGTACGGGTGCGGGAGACTTCGGTGCCCTTGTAAATGCAGGCGATTTCAATATCACTTTCGGAAGCGGCGGAAACGTCGATTCAACCGGCGGAGTAACTATAATAGCCAAAAAATCGGTATACGTTGCTTATTACAGCGGGGACAGAACGGTAGCCTACCTCACCGAAGACGGGGCGACAAAGGCGTTTTACGACTTCCTGGATACCGATACGGCTAAAAAGATTTTAAATCCCGACTACGTTTCCGACAGCGAAGCGCAAGAGATAACTGTCAATTTAATAGTAAAGGGTTCGGCTTACGGCGAGGCAATCGTAATATCCAACGCAACAAGCGCAACGGCGAAATCCCTGCCCAAGCCCGAGGCGGATGCAGGCTACGTGTTCAAGGGCTGGGCAACCACCCAAAGCGAAGTTGCGGGCGAAACGCTGATTGCGGCAGGCGCTATCACCTACGGGCAGGTTTCGGCGCTCGCTTCCGGTGGAACGTTGACCTTATACGCAAGATTTGACTTGGACGACGGACCTGTTGCCGTAACTATAACGGTAGGTTATTACAGTAATTCTTCGATAAACGATGAAAAACTTACGGCAATCGAAACAGCGTTTAAAGCTTATGCGCTTGAAGAAGGATATGACGTTGAAATTACTTTTAAGTCATACACCAATATGACCACTATGAACGGCGACGCGGCTGCCGGACAGATTGATTACGCAATAAACGTGGGCAATGCCATAACCGAAGCCAACGGCGTTGCGGGCACAAAGGTTCAGCCCGGTTCAAGCAGCAGATACGTTATGCAGATAGCCGACACCGAAATTGCGGCGCTGTTCCATCAGTTTGCGCTTCAAGATGAAACCATCACAGGTTTTTAAATAAAAATAATAAAGGGGAATGAAGATGAAAAAACACATTATTAGTGCATTGTTGGTAATAGTACTGTGTTTGGCGGCGTTATCCGGCTGTTCGCTTGTGAAGGCGTTTGAGCGCGATGTTCAGGTTGTGCTTGAAGTGGACGGCGAATACTACGACAGCTGCACGGTAAATATATTCAACAATGCAATTGTAACCCCGCCCGACGTACCGTCAAAATTCGAGGGTAAAACCTTCGTGGGTTGGACGGCACAGCAAAACTGGGAGGAGCTTGAGGCTAAAGAGGTAAAGGTTTCGGCAAACAAAGGGCTGATACGCTACGACGACGTAAAGGATTATTTAAAGGGCGAAGAGCGGAGCGTAACTTTACAGGCGGCGTTTGTGGAAATCGACCTCGTCATAGCCTGGTACGACAGGGGCGCAACCTCCGGTCTCACCGAGTCGTATATGTCGGCGTTCGAGAATAAAATGTACGAATATCTGACGGGTGAGGGCTACTCGCTAGAGGATATGTATATAGTTATCCGCGGTTACGACGGCGCGGTAGGCGCGTCGTGTGCAAAGATTATGTCCGACGGCGACGTGGATATAATGGTCGGCTGGGCGGCAAATATCACCTCTACGGGCGGAATGACGCAGGGAACCGACTTCATTGAAAACGTAGGCGGTATCACCATAGGCTCCACAGCAAACCGCTATGCGGCGAGAATAACCGATAACGAGCTTACTAATCTGGTATTCGACTGGATACAGAGCGAGTACGGGGCATAAAGGAGGGGGATTATGTATTTAAAGAGTAAATTATTAAAAGCTGCCTCCGTATGCTCGTACGTGTTTACGGGACTGTGGTTTGTGCTGGCGGCGTGCTTCTTTGCACTGGGAAATTATTGGTATATAGGCTTTGCGGTATTTGCCCTTATAAGTCTTTACACGGGATTTATAGTAACTTCTGTAAGGGAGAAGATGACTGCGGTAAAGCTTGAAAAAAAGGAGCGGATAAAACTGCTCGTCTGCTGGATACTCAGCATAGTGTGCGTGCCTGCCTTTATTTTGAACGGCATAGCGTTTTTCAGGAACGTCGATGACGAACTTGTTGTTTTAAGGAAAAACATCGCGGCTGAAACCGCCGCGGGCACGGCTGTAAAGCCCGCAGGCAAAAAACGGTTTTATAAGACCAAGAGCTTTATAACAATGTGCGTTGCCTTCTGTCTGATATTTATTTCAAGCTTTACGGCAATGTGCTTCGAGACTTCGGGATTTTCGGTTAAGGTAACCGATTTTACGCTCACCGCCGATATGACCCATTATTATAACGAGGGTAAAATACACGGCGAGGAATACACCTTCGAGGGTAATACGACCTATGCGGTTACAATGTACGTACCCAAGACGGCAACCGAGGAAAATCCTGCGGCAGTCGTGTTTGTGCTTCCCGGCTTCACCCGCACGAAGGCGACTATGTCGCAGTACGCAATGGAGTTTTCACGCCGCGGCGCGGTAGTGTTCACTATGGACCCCGGCGGACAGGGCGGAACTACCGAGCCCTCCACTTCGGGCGCTAACGGTATCGAATATCTTGTGCAATACGTTTATAACAACACCGACGATTTTAAGTTCTGCGATAAAGAGCGCTTCGGCGCTATAGGGCACTCGGCGGGCGGCGGCAACGTATCCGACCTTGCCGAGTCTATGGCGGGCAACAGTTTCGATGAGAGCGTAATAAAATCGCTGTATATATCGGGATATATCAAATACTCTTCAATAGACAGATATCAGAATTTCAACTGCAATGCGGCTCTTGCCTACGGATACTACGACGAAGGCGCGTTCCGCTATCAGACTGACACCGAATCCTTTGAAGTTGCGGGACTCAGGTTTATAAACGAGGTCAGCGGTTGGGAGCACGATTATATCGGCACCGTGTCATACGACTACGGCTACGGCGATATGGCAAACGGCACGTACAGAATTGTTCACCGTGAGGATATCAACCATTGCTTTGAAATGTACGACCCTGTCAGCATTTCAAACTCCATAGACTTCTTCAATCAGACCTTGAATATGGGCTCGGACATAAGTCCCGGTTCACAGCTTTGGTTCGGTAAGGAATTTTCCAACGGAATAGCCCTTGCGGCGGCGTTCACTTTCATAATCGCGCTTAGCGCGGTACTTATGAAAACGCCTTTATTCCGCTCGCTCAAAGCAAAGAAGGTTGAGGAAATTTCCGACGACGAGATCAGAAAAATAACCGAGGTCGAGGCGGTCGGAGAGCGCGTCGGCGGAGTAGACGTAGAAGCCATTATGGCCGGCGCAGAGGCGGGTAAGCCTACGGCTGTCGTCGTGGATGCGGAAATTACCGCCCGCGCCAAACAGCCTCAAGGGCACGCCGCCGAATTGGTAAAGGAAAACAAGACGGTTGCTCATAAGGTTATATTCTGGACGAGTATGATACTCACTGCAATAATCGCTTGTCTTGATTATATTCCCCTTGCGAACCTCTCAATCGAAATATTCCCCACGTCCAATGTTGCAAACGTATATACTTTTATCTTCCCCGCCAGAATGATTAACGCCATTCTCCTGTGGGCGGCAATTAACGGCGCGATAGGACTTGTGATTTTCTTCGGCACTACGCTATGTGAAAACCTGTACGAGTATATCCGTTATAAGGTCAAGGGAATCGAGCCCGTTTACGACTGGGATAAATTTAAGGCAATCAAAATTACGGGATACGGCAAGATTGAAAAAGGCGATAAAAAGAGCGTTTCAAGATACGTAGGAACGGTTTTCCTAAATATCGGCAAGGCAATACTTCTTTCGCTCATAATGTTCGGCGCGTTCTACTTCCTCGTTCAGCTCAATTACTGGATATTCCATCAGGATTTTAGATTTATGCTGATATCGGCGGCGCCTCTGAATGAGAGAATGTTTGTAACGGCTCTCGAATACTGGCCCATAATCTTCGTGTTTTACATTTCCAACTCTATCCGCGTCAACTGCAGTATAGGCAGAGAGGGCTGGAAGGAGTGGAAGGTAATTTTAGTCGGCGCACTTGCCAACAGTATCGGACTCGGATTTATTCTGCTCATTAATTACGTCTGCTACTTCACGACCGGTTCGCCCTTCTACGGATATTGGGGCAACGGTACGGAAATTTGGCTGTATATAAACATGGTGTTTGCGCTTGTCGTAATGATGTTTATTCTGCCTATATTTAACAGGCTTTTTTACCGGATTACGGGTAACGTCTGGACGGGCGCTATTGCATGCTGTATGATATTCATAATGATGACAATTTCGGCTTCCGTATCTTATATACC
>JAIDOO010000029.1 GCA_029063275.1 Clostridia bacterium | reverse complement strand
GTCGTAGTTCCCGTCCCAGCACGCAAGCGCAAAGGGGGATAAACCGTAACCGTTCGGACTGCAGTCCGACTCCCCGCCCGTCTCGTTTACGTCCGCGCCGTGGTTTATAAGCGCCTCGGCAAGACGGGGTCTGTTATGCTTAACGGCGTACATCAGCGGCGTAAAACCGGTTCTGTCGGAATGGTTCAAAACGGAAAGGTCGTAATTTTCGGCAATGAAAATTGCAAGAGCCTCAGTGCTGTCGAAGTCCGCACTGCAAGCGAGCGTCAAAACGTTATTCCCCCAATAGTTATGGGAATACACGTCCGCACCCAGCGCCACTACCCGACTGAAAAGTTCGGGATTTATGCAATTATCCGCAAGGAAAAGGATAAGACATTCTTTTTTAAGAAGTTTAAAGTTAACGTCAAAACCCTTGGATATAAGATATTCAAGCAACTTAATGCCGATTTCGCCGTGAAACTCGGATTTATTATCCCTGTAATCCAAAGCCCTCAGGATTATATGAAACAGTTCCTTGACGTCATCATCGTCGTCAAAGTCATATTGTTCAGATTGTTTTTAAAAATTGCGCAGACGTCGTCGTAAGCCTCGTCCGCCGTTTTTTGCATCAAAAAACAATGCGTTAAATCACTGACAAGTTTATTATTCATAGATAAACAAAACGCCTAGGGTGTTTTTTCCGCAGTGTCCTGTTACTACCGAGCCTGCGACCGTTTCGATAATCTCGTCGAAGTGAAACAGACTTTCCACCTGCGCCCTTACCTTTTCAACCGTTTCTTTCTCACAATTCGAGTGGGTGATAAAACAACGCGTTCTGTCGTAGTGCGGGTAGCCTTCCGCCAAATCCTTGACGTATGCCGAAAGGCACCTGTCCAGTCCGCCCATATATTTCTTTTTAGCGTAAAGCTTGCCGTCCTTCATATCGATAAGAGGGTGCAACTTTAAAACCTTTGCACCTATCAGCGACGCAAGCGAACACCTGCCTCCCTTGTGCAGATAATCCAGTCTGTCGGGCACGAACGAGGTGTTTATTTTCAGTTTCAGGCTTTCGAGTATTTCAACTATGTCGGCGGGCTTCCTGTTTTCGGCGGCAAGGTCGCACGCCTTGACGGCAAGAAGTCCCTGCCCCGTCGAAAGCGCCATAGAGTCCACCGCAAACACTTTGCCTTTGAATTTTTTTGCGGCAACCGTCGCATTGTCGTAGGACGAAGAAGCCAGCTTCGAGATGTTGATATGTATAACCGCGTCCGAATTTTCCAGCTGTTTTTCAAAAAACTGAGTATAGTCCTCTATACTCGGCGCGCCGGTCTTGGGCAGTACGCCCGTTTCCGAAACGTAGTCAAAAATTTTCCGGGGCGTAATATCCACGCCGTCATGAAATACTTCGTCGCCTAAAACGACGGTCAGTGGCATTATTTCCACGCCGAATCTTTCGGCTTGGTCTTTTCCTAAGTCGCAAGTTGAATCTGCCGTTATCTTGATTTTCACTTTGTATCTCCTTTCGGTTATTATATCACAACCGAAAAACAAATACAATACCCGTTACATTTTTTTACAAATTTTTCATTTGAGTTGCGGAAGTTTTCCGTCTTCGAGATTCCAATAATACTCGCCGCTTATTTTAAGATATGTTTTCTGCCATTCGACGGTTTTCATCTCTTCTTCCGTAACCGAAGACGAATATGTGTCGTTTACCTGCACATAACCTTCGGCAACGTCCGTTACGCCCGATTTGTAATACAGGGAGTCGCTGTCCGAAAAAGCGGTAAAATCAGCGCACACTGCGCCCAGCTTATAATAGCCTTTTGCTTCGGTAGCACTTTGAATTACCTTTATCGAGCCGGCAAACAGACAGCGCATTATATGCTGGTCGTCAAACCCGGTTTCTTCATGCGCGTTTGCGCAGATACCGCCGATATAAACCTTTTTTGCGCTTTCGCCGTGCGTCCGCACGTTAAAATCGACGGTGGAATAGCAGGTTGTAACGGATCCCGTGATTTCGGGAGCTATTCCGCCCGCGCACAGCGTTCCGCTGCTTCCGTAAAAATCAATATTCATACTGCCCGTCGTATAACAGTCGTCAATATTAGCAGTCGGACCGAAGGTTAACCGGGTGCTAGCCCTACCGTAACCGCCGACAAGACCGCCTATGTCGGCGTCGGAAATATGCGCCTGCGTCAGGTTAAGGCCGGCACTGCACCGCAAAATATCCGCACGCTCATTATGTGCTTGCGGGTCGGCAGGCAAAACATAGGCGGCAAGTCCTCCAAGATATAAATTCATATACTCGCCCGACCCGTCTTGGGCATCGGGCAGCGACAGCGCAATATCGGCGCGGCAGTGGGTCAATCCGTACTTTGCGCCGCGCCCCTTCTGTAAAAGGCGCACGCAGATTCCGCCCGCCGACAGTCTGCAACCATCGGGCAAAATCCCGCCGTCGGGTGCAGAAACCGTAACCGAGCCGCTTACATTTACGTTTTCGGCATTGTTCAGTTCATAGGCAAGAATTGCGGCGGTTATTACAGAAGATTCGCCTATCTTGAAGATATATTCGGAATTTTCCACCGTCAGATTTTTTGCAACGCTCACGGAATGGAACAGCGGCGTTTTTTGCCTGAGACCGGTTATTTTATGTCCGCGTCCGTCGATAGTTACATTTGTGATTCCGCTGTTTTCCCACACTTCGCCGTCTAAAACAATATCGTCGGTCAAAGCAAAATAGCAGCCGTTATCCTTGAAATTTTTCAACGCCGAAAACTGTGCGGCATTCCCTATAAGATAGGGCGATTCTTCGGTTCCGTTTCCTTTACCGAAGTCGGTTATGCGGATTACAATACTTGTTTGACTGCTTGGCGCAACAGTCGCCGTTTCTTTATAACGTATAAAGACTTTTTGCCGTCCAACGTCGCCGAAAGTGTGCGTAATTACTTTTTCCGAAGACCATTCGCCCAACTCTTCAAGATACAGTTCGATGCCGTCGTTTAATGTAAACACCACCGTTCTGCCGTCCGTTTCGTATGTAATTTCGTCTTCGGCAGGCTCATTGAAGTTATAAGTTTTTTTCAAAGTAACCGACACGGATAATATTTCACCCGCGCTAAAACTGCCCTGCTTACTAACTCTCGCGCTGAGTGTGTGCGTAGAAGCCGGCGCAAGATCGTGGAATACGTAGCCGCTGTTAGATCTATGCCACTCCCCGTCGTCCAGACGGTATTCGGTATAATGGGAAGTTATTTCCTCCGCACCGTAGTATGCGTTTTCAACAATAATTTTAGTATCGGTTACAGAATAATCTATTCTTACAGGTTTTTCGGGTATGATATCCTTAAAATGCCCGCACACGTCGCAATGTCCGTCATTGTCAGCGTCGACGTGCATACTCTTATCTTTTTGTTTGGCGTCGCAATCGCCTGCGGCAAAGCATTCGTGCCAGTGGTAAGTTTCGTCCTCCGCCCATGCCGTATCGTATTCATGCTCATGCTTTTGATTTCCGCCGCCGAACAAACCGCAAGCGGTCGCCCCCAAAGCACAAGTTGCCGAACAAACCAATGATAAAACAGTAAGTAATATTTTCTTTTTCATTTTTTGCCTCCGTATAAAATAATAAAAGGCAGTACTGAAATTTTCAACCACCTTTTATTTACATTGTGCATATTTAAGTTTACATATTAAAAGCCGCGTTTATCCGCGCGGCTTTCTCCCTTTTTTGTATAACGCTATTACCACTCCCGTAACTATGCTGAAAATTACAACCGCTATCACGACGATCATGGGAACTATTATCGTCCGCAATACGGGGTCGTCGTCCAAAGTCAGCGCAAATATGAAAACTATCGTGCATATAAGTCCCATAAAGGCAAAAAAGCACACGGTAGAAATTATCAGAATTTTAAGCCACAGTCTTTTTCTTGAAGGCGTTTCCGGCTTTGTACTCTGCGGCTGTCCGTCAGCCTGCTGCGGCGCTGACGTATCGCAACCCAAAAGAGAGTCTGCACTTACCCCGAAAAAGGCGCACATAGCCGCTATGTTATCGGCGTCGGGCAGGCTTTGTCCCCTTTCCCACTTGGAAACCGTCTGCCTGGATACAAGCAATGCGGAAGCCAACTCTTCCTGCGAAAGTTCCCTGCCCTTTCTGAGCGCGCTTATTTTTTTGCCTATGCTTTCCATAAGCAAATATTAGCACACAATTTTCAAACTGTCAATTTTTTAAAACGCAAAGCGCGGCGCAGCGTATTCCGCTGCGCCGCATTGGCAATTGCCGGTATTATTTTGTTAAACCTTCGTAAAGGGGAAACTGCTTGCAGAGCGCGGCAACCTCTTTGTTTACGCTGTCAAAGCAGGCTTCGCGCTTTTCGATAACTTCAGAAATTAACCGAGCGATTTTGCGCGCCTCGCCCTCTTTCATTCCGCGCGAGGTCATAGCGGGCGTGCCCACGCGTATGCCCGAGGTTACAAAAGGCTTTTCTTTGTCGAAGGGCACCGCGTTTTTGTTGACCGTGATATGCACCTCGTCGAGATACTCGGTAAGCTGTTTTCCCGTGATGTTTTTGTTTGCAAGCTTCAACAGAATGAGGTGGTTATCCGTTCCGCCCGAAACCATTTCAACACCCAGTTTTTTAAACTCGTCAGCCATAGCCGCCGCGTTTTTGACAATCTGTTTCTGGTACTCTTTGAATTCGGGGGACAGCGCCTCTTTGAACGCAACCGCCTTTGCCGCGATTATGTGCATTAAGGGTCCGCCCTGTATGCCGGGGAATATAGCCTTGTCAATCGCCTTGCCCCACTCTTCCTTGCACATAATAACGCCGCCGCGCGGTCCGCGCAGGGTCTTGTGCGTGGTGGTAGTAACAAAATCCGCATAGGGCACGGGGCTGGGGTGAAGTCCCGCCGCTACAAGTCCCGCAATGTGCGCTATGTCAACGAACATCAAAGCTCCGCATTTGTCGCAGATTTCGCGTATGCGCTTGAAGTCGATAATCCTGGGATAAGCGCTCGCGCCCGAAATTATAACCTTGGGCTTGCACTGCATAGCGATTTTTTCCATTTCGTCGTAGTCGATAACTTCCTCGCCCTCGCTTACTCCGTAGGGAACGATATTGAAGTACTTGCCCGAAATATTGACGGGCGAGCCGTGCGAGAGGTGTCCGCCGTGGGCAAGGTTCATTCCCATAACGGTGTCGCCCGGCTGGCAGGTTGCAAAAAGCACCGCAAGGTTTGCGCTCGCGCCCGAATGGGGCTGAACGTTGCAGTACTCGCAACCGAAAATTTCTTTAAGGCGGTTACGCGCCAAGTCCTCGGCGATATCCACAAATTGACAGCCGCCGTAATAGCGGTGGTCGGGGTAGCCTTCGGCATACTTGTTGGTAAGGTGGCTGCCGGCAGCCGCCATAACCGCAGGGGAAACGAAGTTTTCGCTGGCAATAAGTTCTATATTGTTCTGCTGGCGGAAAAGCTCTTTTTTCAGCGCTTCCGCAACTTCGGGGTCGGTCTTTTCAATAAGGGATATATCTATCATAACTCCTCCGTTTTTATTTATTGTATCATATATTTTTTAATTTAACAACCGCCGCAGATAAAATTTTTGTGAAAGCGTCGGCGCGTACGTTTAATAGCCAGCAAACCATACACTTAGCGTATAAATAAGCCGCCCCGCGCACTTTGTGCGCGGGGCGGCTGTTTGTTTTTTACAGATTTTTTTCAACAAAGGCGTTTGCTTCGCTTTCGCTCATATATCCGAGCGTCTTAGCCGCAAGCTCGCCGCCCTTGAAAACAGCGACGAGGGGAATCGACATCACGCCGTAGCGCACGGCAAGTTCGGGATTTTTGTCAACGTCGACTTTTACAAAAACCGCCTTGCCCTCAAAGCTTTCAGCCACCTTTTCCATTACGGGCGCGAGCATTTTGCAGGGTCCGCACCAGGTTGCGAAAAAATCGCATACAACGGGCTTTTCGCCCGAAATCAATTCGTCAAATTCCTTAACGTCCAATTCTTCAACCATTTTAAACTCCTTTCTTTAAATATGTGTAAATATCTTCGAATTTAACCCTATCCTGCGCGCCGTCGGTCATATTCTTCAAATTGACCTCGCCCGATAATAATTCGTCGCCGCCAATCACCGCAACGAATTTTGCGCCTAGCTTGTCCGCATACTTAAACTGCGCCTTAACAGACCTTGACATATGGTCAATTTCCGCTATTATGCCCTTGCCCCTTAAATCCGAGGCGATTTCAAAAGCCTTTTCGCGCGTTTCATTGTCCATACCCGCAATATAAATCAAGGGTTTGTCCTCTTCGGGGAAAGCCGCGCCCGTGTTTTCCATAACTATCAAAAGCCGTTCGATTCCCGCGCCGAAGCCTATCGCGGGCAACGCGTTTCCGCCCAGCTGTTCTATAAGTCCGTCATACCTTCCGCCGCCGCACACCGTTCCCTGCGCGCCGATTGAGTCGGATACAAACTCGAACACCGTTTTTGTGTAGTAATCCAGACCGCGGACGATAAACGGATTGACGTTATATTCGAGCCCTTGGTTATCCAAAAGCTTTTTTACGCCCTTGAAGTGTTCGGCACATTCTTCGCACAAATAGTCCGTAATGTGAGGCGCTTTGAAGGTAAATTTTTTACAGCCCTCTTCCTTGCAGTCCAAAATTCTCAAAGGATTTTTATCGAACCGCGTTTTGCAGGTTTCGCACATTTCGCCTATATGCGGCGCAAAGTAGTTTTTCAGCGCCCTGTTGTATTCCGCGCGACAGGTTTTACAGCCTATGGAATTAATTTCCAGCCTCGCCTTTACACCCAGTTTTTTCAAAAAGGACGAAGCGGCGAAAATAACTTCCGCGTCCGTCTGCGGTGCGGACGAGCCGAAAATTTCTATGCCGAACTGGTGAAATTCGCGTAGCCGTCCCGCCTGCGGTCTTTCGTAGCGGAACGCGGGGGTGATATAATATGTCTTTACGGGCATAGGCGAGGAAGCAAGACCGTTTTCTATAAAGGTTCTTGCAACGCCTGCGGTGCCCTCGGGCTTTAAGGTTATGGATCTTCCGCCCTTGTCCTCGAAAGTGTACATTTCCTTGCCCACGACGTCGGTCGTTTCTCCCACTCCGCGCTTAAAAAGCTCGGTGTATTCGAATACTGGCGTGCGCACTTCGCGCAAGGCAAAAACCCGCGCAACCTCACGCGCGGTATTTTCGATGTACTGCCATTTATAAGATTGTTCGGGCAAAACGTCCTTTGTGCCCTTGGGTGCGTTAATCATTTTTCACCTTTAATCAGTCTTCGCTTAAATCCTTGGCGGCTTTAGCCTCGATTTTTTCGTTTCTTTTAAGAAAATTTTTTCTGATTTCTTCGCTTTTATCTTTCCAGAACTTAGCTTTTTCCAAGTCTTGCGGGATAATTTCGCCTTTTTCGTACAAATCCGAAAGTTTTAACGCGGAAACCATATTCCCCTTATTTACAGACTCTTCGAGTATCTTTAAGCCGTTATCGATATTCTGATACATTCCGGGCAGTAAAAGCACTTCGCCCAAACCGCCCAGCGCGTAGATATTGCCCTTGTCGGCGGAAAGTTTATAATATTTTTGCGCCTTGTACAACTCTTCTTTTTTCTTGTAGATGCGCGCCAAGCCGAGGTAAGCTTCGGCTTGGTCCTTTTCAGCCGCCAATGCAAACCATTTTTCTCCGCCGTCCAAATCGCCCCGGTAAAGGCTTAAAAAATTGCCCAGCATAATTTGCGCGTCCGTGTTGCCCCTTTCGGCGGCAACCGTAAGACATTCGATATTTTTTTCGGCGCACTCTTCCTTTGTCAGCTTTTCCAACCCGTCGTTAGCGTATCCGTGAAAAGCCCTGTCGTAAATTTTCGAGAGTTGTATACAAGCCTCGTCCGAGCCCTTTGCCGCCGCCCTTTCGAGCATTGCAATCGCTTTGGACGTATCCTCCGGACAATGGCGTCCGTAATATTCGCACACCGCCTTGGGATATTCGAGCTCGGCGGCTTTTTGCAACGCGCCTAACCAGTCGTAATACTTTATATCCGCCCTGCGGTTTTTATAGTTATTCTTTGCAAATTCATAAAGCTTGTAGTAAGCTTCTCCGTCGCCTTTTTTTGCAACAGCGAAAATTTCAGCGCATATTTTGTTTATTTTCCGTGCGCTCAGCTTATCCGCATTTTCAAGCTCTTTAAAAAGTTTTTCCTTTTTATTTTTACCGAACATTGCGTCAGCCTCCGAAAGTTTAGGTTAAAGAACGTACTTCTTCAAATCTCTGTTTCTGATAATGTTTTCAAGATGCTCTTCAACGTACTTACAGTTTACTTCAACGTCTATCACGGGATAATCGTTTCCGCCCGCGTTGAACGAAATATCCTCCAAAAGATATTCCATAACGGTATGAAGTCTGCGCGCGCCGATATCCTCGGAGGTTGCGTTGATATCCTCGGAAATTTCGGCTATTTTTTCTATCGCGTCAGAGGTGAATTTCAAATTGATATTGTCCACCGCCAAAAGCGCGGAATACTGCGTGGTAATCGCGTTCTGCGGTTGGGTGAGAATATTCACAAAATCCTCTTTGGTAAGGCTTTTAAGCTCTACCTGAATGGGGAACCTGCCCTGAAGTTCGGGGATTAAATCCTCCACCTTGGAAACGTGGAAAGCTCCCGCCGCAATGAACAGGATATAGTCGGTCTTTACGGGACCGTACTTTGTCATTACCGTACAGCCCTCGACAATGGGCAGAATGTCGCGCTGGACGCCCTCGCGCGAAACGTCCGCGCCCTGATTGCCCTTGCCTGCGATTTTGTCGATTTCGTCGATGAAGATAATACCGTCGTTTTCGGCGCGTCGGATTGCCTCCGCGTTAACCGCGTCGTTGTCTATAAGCTTGTCGGCTTCTTCCGAAAGGATTAAATTTTTAGCTTCCTTTACGGTGATTTTTCTCTTCTTTTTCTTTTGCATGCCAAGGCCCGAGAAAACCGAGCCTAAATCGATTGCCGCGCCCGCGCCGGGGGAAAGCTCCAAAGGTTTCGGCACGTCGTCCACTTCTATTTCGATTACCGTATTGTCGTACTTGCCCGCGTGAATATCGTCTACTATTTTCTGCTCGAAAACTTCCTTGGCAGTTTCGCCGCGCTCGTCCTTTTTCATTTCGGCAAGCACCTTGGCTATTCTGCGCTCGGCGGTCGCCGTCGCCTTATAGCTGACTTCCGCCGTCTTTTCCTCTTTAACAAGGCGTATAGCGCACTCCGCCAAATCGCGGACCATTGACTCCACGTCCCTGCCGACGTAGCCGACCTCGGTATACTTTGTGGCTTCCACTTTCAGAAAGGGCGCCTTTACTAATTTTGCAAGCCTTCTTGCTATTTCGGTCTTACCAACGCCCGTGGGTCCCTTCATTATAATGTTTTTGGGGGTTATCTCGTCCATAAGCTCGGGCGAAAGCCTGCTTCTGCGGTAGCGGTTTCTCAATGCTATGGCAACCGCCTTTTTCGCCTCGTTTTGACCGATGATATATTTATTAAGCTCGTGTACAATCTGTTTGGGTGTCAAATCCATATAAATCCTTTTCGAAACAAATCTATTGCATTGCAAAAGATTTGTTTCGATTTTATTATTTTTGTCGTAAAACGCTTAACGTGAGAAATAAATCCGCCCTTGCGTTTTCCGGCGTTAATTATTTTAATTTTTAATACTGGTTTTTAAATCTTTAAACGGCGGAGATGCAATAAGATACGCCGTTTAAACGGTTTCGCACTTGATGTTGTCATTAGTAAACACGCAAATCTCGCTTGCTATTTTAAGCGATTTTTTTGCGATTTCTTCCGCTGAAAACTTGGTGTTCTGGCTTAATGCGCGCGCCGCCGCCAAAGCGTAGTTTCCGCCGCTGCCTATCGCCGCAATTCCGTCGTCGGGCTCGATAACCTCGCCCGTGCCCGAAACTATAAGCATAGTGTCCTTATCGGCGACAATCATCAGAGCTTCTAACTTTCTGACCATTTTGTCCGAACGCCAGAGCTCGGCAAGCTCCACCGCCGAGCGCATAAGATTGCCCGAAAATTTGTTGAGCATCCCCTCGAATTTTTCGCTTAAAGAAAACGCGTCCGAAACCGAGCCCGCAAAGCCTAAAATTACTTTGCCGCCGAAAATGCGCCTTACCTTTTGCGCCGAGTTTTTGAAAATTACGCTCTCGCCCATGGTAACCTGACCGTCGCCAGCGATAGCCGTCGTGCCGTTCTTTTTAACCGCACATATAGTTGTTGCATGAAATTCTACGCTCATTTAAATATTCTCCCTGCGCAATACTCTCAAAACCGCGTCCATTTCGGGGGTTTCGTTTCTGGCTTGCTCTGCTAAAACAGCACCGGCGGCGCCGCCTATAAACGAGAAGCCTACGCCCTTTGAATTTCTGGTTTTGATAACCTTTTTAACAAACGCGCCCTTATCGCCGAAGAGCATTTCACTTCCGCCGTAGAAAGCCGCGTCGAAGTTGCTTTTTTCAATGTAGTTATAAAGTTCTCTGTCAACAAGATATTCCGCCATTACCGCGTCGCTTCCGTTACAGAACGACACAACGGTTATAATCTTCGAGCAAACGTTGGCGGAAAAGAGATATACCTTCGTATCGCTGAAAGGAAGTACGGGTACAACGTCGCCGCCTCCTGCCATAGAAGGAATTACTATGCCGTTTTCGTTAATAACTCCGCGCGCAGTCAAAGCCGCTTTCGCGTCCTCGAGGCTCATCTCGGTATATTCCTCTTCAAGCTCCTTTTTGCGCTGTGCAACAAGCTTTTTGTTGAAGGTAACTGCAAGCGAAATCAAAACGATAAGCGCCACAATAAGAACGATAATGAAAATAATGAATATTTTTCCGGTTAATTTCAGCTCGGGAACCAGGAAAGCGGAAATTATTTCCGCCGCTAAAAAAATCAACGCCAACAATACAAGCACCGCCCACGCGATATTTATAGCCATGTAA
>JAIDOO010000289.1 GCA_029063275.1 Clostridia bacterium | reverse complement strand
TTAAATAGCGGCGATAATAACTACGAATTATATACCGAAGGCGGTGATTAGTATATGGCAACAAGATACGAGGATATTGAAAATATCGGCAAGTTGATTTCAGACGGAAAGGTCGCTGACTTTTCCAAAAAAGTCGGCGCGTCCGAAAAAAAAGTTGCTGAAATTCTGAAAAAGTTATCAGATTTGGAAAAAGAAAAGCAAGCTAAAAAGCAGGAAGAAGAAAGGCTTGCCGCAGAAAAAATTGCCGCGGAAGAGGCGGCTAAACGTGCCGCCGAGCAAGCGGCAAAAGCAGCCGAAGAGGCTGCCGCACAGCCCAAGGAAGTTAAGCCTGCACAGCCTGCGGTTAAAGCCGAAAGCCATACTGCAGTCAGCGCACAGCCCAAGGAGAATAAAACTTTTGTAAACCGCGATACCCGTCCGCAGAAGCCTGCAGTGCGTAATCCGCAGTTTAACAACAGATTTAATAACGGAAGCACTGCACCTTCGAGACCGCCTCAGGCGGCAAGGTTTACTGCGCCGTCGGCAACTGCGCCTGCGGCTCAGCCCGCGAAGAATAAAAACTTCGGTCCCGATAAAAAGAAGCAGAGCTTTGACAGAACCTATGTTGAAAAAGACAGACGTACAATGTCAAAACGCGCTCTTGTCAAACAGCAGGGCGCAAGCATTGACGACTTTGACGAGAACAAGAGCGGTTACAGAAAATTAAGATTAAAGAAAGACAAAAAACAGCAGAGCGCACAGGCTATTAAAATCGAGCGCGCAGTCGTTACGACGAACGATATTCCTTTGAAATCCCTTTCGGAAAAGCTTGGTATTTCAGCAGTTGAAATCACCAAACGACTTTTCAAAGAGGGCGTTATGAAGACGGTAAACGAGTCAATCGACTACGACACTGCGGCTCTGGTTGCGGCAGGACTCGGAATCGAGCTTGAATACAAGCCCGAAAAGACCGCAGAAGAAGTGCTTTTTGAAAAGCAGGCGGATACGGTTGAAGAAATCGAAAGCCTCGTTCCGCGCGCGCCGGTCGTTACCGTTATGGGACACGTTGACCACGGTAAGACGTCGCTTTTGGACTATATAAGAAAGACTAACGCTGCGGCAGGCGAAGCGGGAGGCATTACTCAGCATATCGGCGCGTATACGGTAACGGTGAACGGCAAGGGAATTACGTTTATCGATACCCCCGGGCACGAAGCGTTTACTGCTATGCGTGCACGCGGTGCGCAAGTAACCGATATAGTAATCCTTGTGGTTGCCGCAGACGACGGTATTATGCCGCAGACGATAGAAGCTATAAATCACGCAAAAGCCGCAAACGTATCTATTATCGTTGCGGTAAACAAGATAGATAAAGCAGGCGCAAATATAGACAAGGTCAAGCAGGATTTGACGGGCTACGGACTTGTTCCCGAAGAGTGGGGCGGCGATACGCTTATTTGCCCTATCTCATGTAAGACCGGCGAAGGAATCGATTCGCTTTTGGAAAGTCTTTTGCTTATAGCTGAAATGAAAGAGCTTTTGGCTAATCCTGCAAGAGAAGCGCGCGGCGTAATTATCGAAGCCCGCCTTGATAAAGGAAAGGGTCCAGTTGCAACCGTACTCGTTCAGAACGGAACCTTGCATACAGGCGATAACCTTATTTCAGGTACGGTTACGGGCAGAGTCCGTGCAATGATAGACGATAACGGCAAGCCCGTAAAGGAAGCGGGTCCTTCTATGGCGGTAAACGTTTTGGGACTTGAAGAAGTGCCCAACTCAGGCGATTCCATTTTTGCGGTATCTCAGGCGCTTATGAAGCAGGTTATGGACGAGAGAAAGAGAAAGGAAAGCGACGCTATGGTAAAAGCCGCGTCGAAAATTTCTCTCGACGAGGTTTTCGGAAAAATTGCGGAAGGCAATATGAAAACTTTGAACCTCATTATAAAGGGCGACGTACAGGGCTCGGTAGAGGCAGTAAAACAATCCGTTTCAAAGCTTTCCAACGAGGAAGTACAGGTTAAAGTAATTCACAGCGGCGCGGGCGCGGTAACAGAAACCGACGTTATGCTCGCTGACTCGTCAAATGCTATTATACTCGGATTTAACGTTCGTCCCGATACGAAGGCGAAAGCGCTTGCCGAAAGAAGCAAGGTTGACGTAAGGTCGTACAGAATAATTTACGATTTGCTTGACGATATCGAAGCGGCTCTCAAAGGTATGCTTGCGCCCAAGTATCACGAGGTTTATCTCGGTAAGTGCGAAGTGCGCCAGACCTTTAAAATTACGGGCGTCGGCAATATAGCGGGCTGTTACGTTCTCGAAGGAAAAATCGTCCGCGGCGGAAAGCTACGTATATACCGCGATGACGTTCTTGTGGTAGAAGGCAACGTTCAGCAACTTAAACGCTTTAAAGACGACGTTAAGGAAGTTGCTTTCGGATTTGAATGCGGTTGTGCAATCGAGGGCTTCAACGATATAAAGGTAGGCGATATAATTGAATGCTACCTTATCGAACAGGTTTCGGTAGGTTAAGGAGCTTTATGAAAGGAACTAGGGGACAGCGTTTATCGGGCGAGTTTCAAAAAGAAATTTCTTCGGTTATATCCGCCAAACTCAGAAATAAATATCCTGTAATGAGTGCGATAATAAGCGTAACGGAAGTGGATATAGCGCCCGACTTAAAGAGCGCAAACGTTTACGTCAGCATATACGACACCGATAAACAGAGAACGGAAGAAACCTTTGGTATTATTAAGGAAAACGCAGGTTTTATCCGCCACGAACTCTCTAAGGTTATGCGAGTGAGAACCGTTCCCGAACTGAGGTTTATATCCGATACGAGTATGGAATACGGCGCTAAAATCGATTCTATATTAAACGGTCTGGAAACAGATAAAAATGATAAGTAATTCCGCTTTTGAAATAGCAGAAAAATTGAATAAAGCAAAAAGCGTTGCAATATTTTGCCACGCAAGGCCGGACGGCGACGCGCTTGGCGCAGGTCTTGCGCTATGTCTTGCGCTTCATAACGTAGGCAAAGCGGCAATAATGTGCTGTGAGGATTTGCCTCCGGAAAAGTTTGCTTTTCTGCCTGCAATGAAGCTTGTTCGGCGCGGGCTACCGACAAAAACGGAGTATGATACTTTTATCAGCGTTGACTGCGCGGACTCTTCGCGTATGGGCATATTTTCGGACGCATACACGAAGTTTGCGGCAACTACTATAAATATCGACCACCACGTTTCAAATTCGGGTTTCGGCAAGTTAAACTACGTAATAGATTGCCCCGCAACCTGTGAGATACTGACGGATTTGTTGGGTGTTATTGGATTTGAAATTACCAAAGATATAGCGGATTTACTGCTTTTGGGACTGATAACCGACAGCGGAAATTTTACACATTTAGATGTAGGAGAAAATACTTTTAAAGCTGCGGCAAAATTGCGGGCGGCGGGCGGCGACGTCAATTTAATCAACTATATGATGTATTCCCGTCAACCCAAAGAGCGTGCCATTTTGTACGGCAGGGTAATGAACAAAATCCGCTTCGCGCTTGATGACAAGCTGACTTTTATAGTTACTTCTCTTGACGATATGGCAGAGACGGGTGCGGATAAAAGTCTGACAGAAGGGTTTGTGGATTTTCCTTTGACGATTGACGGCGTAGAGGTTTCCGTGTCGCTTATGGAAGTCAAAAAGCGCCACTACAAGGTTTCTTTAAGAAGCAAAGGAAAGGTCAACGTAAACGCGGTTGCGAGCACGTTCGGCGGCGGCGGACATATACTTGCCAGCGGCTGTGTTTTGGGCGGCGAACTAGAAGAAGTAATTGAAAAGCTTACCTTTGCAGTGCGACAGAATTTATGACCGGCTTTATAATTGTCAATAAGGCGGCGGGGACGAGCTCCGCGCATGAAGTTAACGTAATAAAACGTCTCACGAATACGCCTTGCGGACATATGGGTACTCTGGACCCTATGGCAAGCGGGGTGCTTCCTGTTGCGATAGGCAACGCGGCTCGGCTGTTTGATTACTTTTTGGATAAACGGAAAACATACATCGCCGAGTTCAAGTTCGGTTTTGACAGCGACACGCTCGATACAACTGGCACCGTTACGAATTCGGGACAAAGAGTGCCGAATGAGTGCGAAATTATTGAAGTTATTCCGTCGCTCTGCGGCGAGGTAATGCAGATACCTCCCAAATACAGTGCAAAAAACGTTGGCGGGAAGAGGGGATACAGCCTTGCTCGGGCAGGCGTTGAGTTTGAGCTTCCCCCCAAAAAAGTAAATATATATTCCATTAAACTTATAGAAAAGACTTCAATTGACAGCTTTTCCTTTGAAATCGAGTGTGGCGGCGGAACTTACATCCGTTCGATTGCGCGCGATATGGGAAAGAGTTTGAATACATGCGCTATTATGAGCGGACTTGTAAGGACCAAGAGCGGCTGTTTCGAATTAGATAATGCAGTCGGAACCGAAAAACTTACACCACAAAATTTAGAAAATTTTATAATCGCAACGGACAGCGTTTTGCCGTTTGAAAGCGTTTATCCGACTGAGTGCGAGGCAAAAAGATTGTTCAACGGTCTTTCTGTTCCCTGCACGCTTTCAGACGGAATATATAAAATTTATTTTACAGACGGTTCGTTTTACGGACTTGCCGAAGCGAAAGCTAATAATTTAAAGGTTAGGACAAAGCTATGTTAGAAATCATCAAGTACAATGAACAAGAGTATCCTTATCCCAGTTTGCTCGTATTAGGGTGCTTTGACGCACTCCATATCGGGCATGCCGAGCTTATCAAAAAAGCTAAGTTGCAGGCAAAAATCAACGGGCTTGATTTGGGTATAATGATGTTCAGCAACGGTAAGGGCGGCAGACAGATTTATACGCTTGAAGAAAAACTTAAACTTCTTGAACAGTTCAACGTTAAATTTGTACTTCTAATTGATTACAATGAAGATTTTAAAAAGACTTCGCCCGAACAATTTTTAAGCAACGTCGAGAGTAAGCTGAACGTCAAAGGTTATATGAGCGGCAGAGATTTTCGTTTCGGCGAGGGCGCAAAAGGCAAATCGTCTACGCTCAAAGCTTATGCTGAGGACGACGATAACGGCGTCTGGTATATGCCCGTAAAGGATATAACTTACGTCGGCGAAAAAGTCAGCACTACTTTGATTAAAAACTGCATAGACCAGGAGGGCAACCTCGTAAAAGCGGGCGCGCTTTTAGGTAGGAATTATTCGGTTACCGGTATTGTAGTCGAGGGCGCAAACCGAGGCAAAAAGGTTGTCGGTTTCCCCACCGTAAATATGAAATATCCCTCGGACAAGGTAGAAGTCAAAAAAGGCGTTTACAAAGTTAAGTGCCTTGCAGGCGATGAAGAATTTATCGGTATTGCCAATTACGGCGGCCGTCCCACCTTCAACGAAAACAGTACGATATTAGAGGCGCATCTCGACGGATTTATCGGCACGCTGTACGGCAGAGCGGTTACAGTTGAGTTTATCGAATATTTGAGAGAAACGCAGAAGTTTGAGTCTGTCGACGAACTTAAAGCACAGCTTAAACTCGATTTAAAGAGAGCAAGACTTAAAGTATGATAAAATTCGGGTCGAGCGGCAACGGCGAAAGCTTTTACGCCGCCGGTTACAAGCATACCGAAGAGGCGGCGGCTTACAGCAAAAAGCTTGGGCTGGATTGCTATGAGTATTCTTTCGGCAGGGGCATTCTTGTTTCCGAAGGTAAGGCAGTAACGATTGGCGAAGCGTTTAAGGCGGAAGGTCTTGAATTCAGCGTTCACGCGCCCTACTATATAAATTTTGCAAATCCTTCCGACGAAGCGGCGCAAAAGTCATACGGCTATGTTTTGGACAGCGCGAAGTTTTTAAAGCTTTTCGGAGGAACGCGCCTTGTCTTTCATCCTGCCGCGCAAGGTAAGATGAGCAGGGAAGAGGCGGTAAATTTAACTGCGGACAGGCTGAAAGTTTTACGCGATTATATTTATCTTAACGGCTACGAGGATTTATACTTTTGCCCCGAAACAATGGGAAAGCTTGCTCAAATCGGCACGCTCGAAGAGATTGTCGCATTTTGCAAGATTGACAAAGTATTTCTTCCTGCGGTTGACTTCGGTCATATCAACGCGCGTGAAATGGGCAGTTTAAAGACCGTAGAAGATTATAAACAGCGACTGGAATATATGATTTCAGAGCTGGGATATGAAAGGGTAAAGCATTTCCACGTTCATTTTTCAAAGATAATGTACGGCGGTAAAGGCGAGATAAAGCATCTTACATTCGAAGATACGGTATACGGTCCCGAATTCGAGCCCTTGGCTATTGCTTTGAAACAGCTTAAATTAGAGCCCTATATAGTAAGCGAATCGGCAGGCACCCAAATGGAGGACGCCGCCGCTATGAAACGGATATACGGAAATCTTGACATCTAATTTTCATTTTGTTAAAATAAAAATCGGAAGCAGATAATGATACAGACTAACGCGTCAAA
>JAIDOO010000288.1 GCA_029063275.1 Clostridia bacterium | reverse complement strand
GCGACGTAGCTTAGTTGGTCTATAGCGGCCGGTTCATACCCGGCAGGTCGGCGGTTCGAATCCACCCGTCGCTACCAAAGATAATACCGCGTAACGCGTTATTTACATATTTTTTGACCGGCCCCTTGGTCAAGCGGTTAAGACATCACCCTTTCACGGTGGTAACATGGGTTCGATTCCCGTAGGGGTCACCAAAATAAAAGACAGCACTTTATGTGCTGTCTTTTATTTTGCGCAACCTTACGGTTGCGAAAAAACGAGCGGTTCGCGCGAGCGAAGCGACGCTTTGCGCGTATGCGCAAATTCCCGCTCAGAGTTGAAAGCCACGCGCTCGTTTATTTATTTATTCAAGCACCCGCCACAGTGCCATTTAACTTTTAACGGCGTTATATGGTTGAAAAATCGTTTTGTATGTGCTATAATAAATTTACTCAAATTGTGCGGTAAACAATAATTTACAAGAATAACAAAAGGAGATTAACTATGAAAAAAATAATTACAAGCTTGTTTGTATTATGTCTGACTGTCATCTGCGCTACTGTGGTTTTAACAGGCTGTGGACAATCAAGAGACCCCAACGAGATAATTGGCGTTTATAGCTTGAAGCAAATGGAAATTGCCTTCAACGACAATACAAAAAATGTCTATAACGTGGACTATGAAAACAATGAAAGCGAAATGCTGAAAGAGCTTTCCAAAATCGTTTCCGACAATCTGAATTACAGATACGTTGTGGAAAAGTCTGAAAACTACGTGTTCAAAAAGCAGGTCTACGACAAGCAGAGCGGCAATTATAGCACTGCGGAAGTTAAGTCTACCACTGCCGAGTGGGATAAGTACAACGATATGTTCATTCTCAAAGGATCGAACGGCGGCGACTGGTATTATATCAATTCAAACGAGAGCGGTTACTATTACGTTGGCTCGACGTTCAATATCGTCAATACCTATTTCGAAGTAGAGCAGCTGAGAAGCTTTATGAAAGATAACAATATCGATTATATGTCGATACGGTACGTACTTGAAAAATAAATTTCAATTTATCGGGGCGTTTCGGTTTAGTTATCAGGTCGTTCACCAATCTCAGTCTAATTCGAATATTTCACAAAGATATTCGGTTAGACTGATTTTTTATACCGAAATACTCCCGTGGCAGACATTTGAAATAAAAAATAGAATTGTTTTTCAGTATTAGCGAAATCATAAAGGCGTTGGGCGCGCTAAACG
>JAIDOO010000287.1 GCA_029063275.1 Clostridia bacterium | reverse complement strand
ATATTGTATGAAGGCGAAAAAGAACAAAAAGTTCAGGCGGTTTAAAATTCTTGTAATTTTTATCTGCCTGTTCGTCATTGCCACTCTCGTATATTTTCAACGCAACGTAACTCGCGTGCTGATTTCGATTAGCGAGGCGACTATCCGCTCGGTAACGACCGTAGCGGTAAACGACGCAATCTATTACACGCTTAACGACACTATGCGCTATGAAGATTTGATTACTATCGAGCGCGACGAAAGCGGCAACGTAACTTCTATTACAACCGATTCGCTTAAAATAAACAGAATAGCAAGAGATACCGCGTATCTTTCGCAGGAAAACCTGAATAAGATGAGCCAGGAGGGAATACTGGTGCCGATAGGCGCGCTTACGGGTATAGAAGCGCTTGCGGGCTTCGGTCAGAAAATCAATCTGAAAATAATCCCCATAAGCAACGTAGAGTGCCGCTTTGTTTCTAAGTTCAAGGACGCGGGAATTAACCAAACAAAACACTCGCTGTATCTTGAAATCGTTTCGGACATTTCGATTATAATGCCGTCAAAGTCGACCAACCTCGCTTCAACAATAGAGGTGCTTATCTGCGAAAGCGTGATAACTGGCAAAATACCTGATACCTATCTGCAAGCTTCGCTTGCGGGGTACGGCGCCGCGCTGGTTCCTAAAAAATAATAAAGCCGTCCGCATAAAATCGGACGGCTTTTTGCATTGAAAACTTTAATACTGTTTTTGTGTTTTATAAGGAGTATCGCGGCGCGGGTTAAAACCGCTCCGCTGTCTTTCCGATAAAGATTATAAACAGCAGAGGGAGTGGTTCGGAAAAAAAGATTTGTTTATCTCAATTCGATATTCAGTTTGTATTTGAGATTGTTTAAAATCTTCTTTACATAGCCGTCGACTTTATCCTCGATGGCTTCGTCTCTGGGGGTAAAGGTGAGGTTAAATGCCATACTCTTTTTACCCTCGTCAACCTGCGCACCTTCGTAAACGTCGAAGAGAATTACGGAGGACACATATTTGCAGGCGGCATAAATTTCTTTCTTTATTTCGCCGCAGGTAATTTCTTTTGAGCAGAGAAGGGCAAGATCGCGCGTAACTTCGGGGAATTTGGGGATAGGTTTGTATCTGAAAGGCTTAGCGCATTTTTTAAGCTCGGCGTAGTCAAGTTCAGCTAAAACCACCGTGCGGTCTATTGCAAGCTCCTCGCACACGGTTGGCGCAAGCACACCGACGTAGCCGATATATTTTCCTTCGCAGGTAATTTCCGCAGTTTTTCCGGGTTGCAGGAAAGGTTTTTCGCAGGGTGCGTATTCAAACGCGGTGTTTAGCGTGTTTGCTATATTTTCGCAAATTCCTTTCAGATCCCAGAAGCTCGTTTTACCGAACGAGCCGAGGCAAAGGGTCGCCCTTTCTTCGGGGAAGTTTTTTAAGGGTAACTCTTTGGGAAGATAAATCTTTGCAAGCTCGAAAAGCTTGCCCTCCATGTTTCCGCGCCTTAAATTTCTGACAATAACGTTCAGCATAGAGGGCGCCATAGTTGTGCGCATAATCGAAAGCTCTTCGCTTATGGGGTTAAGAATTTTTATCGCCTTTCTTTCTTTCGCGTCGGAGGGGATATGGAGCATATCCAAATCTTTCGCCGAGTAGAAGGAGTATGTCGAAATTTCGTACATTCCCTTTTCAACAAGCTTGCGTTTCAATTTGTTTTCGGCTTTCTGCTCGTCGTTATAACCGCCGTTGGTAATCAGCGCAGTGGGCAGGAAGGTGCTGTGAACATGGTCGTAGCCGTACAGTCTTATGACTTCTTCGGCAATGTCGGGGAAGCCGTCAATATCCTCGCGCCAGCGGGGAACAACCAAATCGAGCTTACCGCACGAAAGTTTTACGCCGAAGCCCAGGCTCTTCAAAATTTTAACCATATTTTCGGTAGGTACGGTTATGCCCAGAAGAGCATTGATTTTTTCAACTTCAACCGTCATTTTCTTCGCGGTAAGGTTCGAGTTTTTTGTGGTAACGTCTATATGCAAATCGGTTACGGTGCCGCAACCGAGTTTTTCAATCAGATTCAACGCGCGGCACATAGCTCTTTCTGTCGTGTATTCGTTTACGCCTTTTTCAAAAAGCGAGGAAGAGTCGGTGTGCTGACCTAACGACCTTGCCGTTTTTCTTACGCTGTCGCGTGCGAATTTTGCCGCCTCGAAAAGAACTTCCGAAGTATCGTCCTTTATTTCGCTGTCGAACCCGCCCATAACGCCTGCAATCGCGCTCGGTTTTTTGCTGTCGCAAATAACCAGATTTTCGCCTGAAAGCTTAAATTCGTTGCCGTCGAGCGTCTTGATTTTTTCGCCGTCCTTTGCGCGGCGGACAACTATTTCTCTGCCGTCGAGCGTTCTCAAATCGAACGCGTGCATAGGCTGACCTAATTCCAGTAAAACG
>JAIDOO010000286.1 GCA_029063275.1 Clostridia bacterium | reverse complement strand
AGCTCGTATAAAAGAATGACAAATGGCACGGTAAAGGTTATACCGCCCAAAAAGGTTACCGACGGTATGTAAAGAACGTTGTCGGTCAGTCTTAAAATAAGAGTGTTTACGGTGAACAGAATTAAAAGTATGAAAAAGGCGCGAACATACAGCCAGGGGAACGCACCGCTTACGCCTGCCGTGCTGTCGCCAAGTCCGCGCGAAAAAATCTCCCTGTACTCCGCCTTTGAGCGGGCACGGAAGGTTTCCTTGAAAAAGTATATGATTTTTGCACGCAATACAGCGCTTTTACTCTTTCCCATTTACTTCTGCCAAAACTCCGTCCTTAAATATTTCGGTCAACTTCACCGCGTATCTTTCGCCTGCGCAAAGTTCGCCCTTGACGTATGCGCGAATATAATTTGCCGTGTATCCGCAGGTATATCCGTCAGAGTATTCTTCGGCGATTATTTCCTGCCCGCTTCCCAAAAACTTTCGTGCAAATTTTTCCGCCGAGGCTTTTCCCGCATCGAGAAGCATATGCAATCTTTCCGACTTGACTTCGGGCGGAATATCTTTCAGTTTAAACGCCGCCGTACCCTCGCGCGGGGAATACGCAAACGCGTGAACGCGGGCAAACCCCGCCTCTTCGATTATAGAAAGGCTCTTTGCAAAATCTTCATCCGTTTCGGTCGCAAACCCCGCAATTATATCGGTGGTTATTGCCGCAGACGGAAAAGCTTTGTATATGGCGGCACATTTTTCAAGATATTCTGCGCGCGTGTAATGCCTGTTCATAGCTTTTAAAACCGCGTCGCTTCCGCTCTGCAAGGAAAGATGAAACTGGGGCGCAAAGTCCTTTAAGCCTTTGAGCGCGGATAACAGCTCTTCCGTTACCGCCGAGCACTCCAAAGAGCCGAGCCTTATTCTTTTATCAACCGTGATTAAAGCGCGTATAAGCTTTGGTAACCCGCCCTCGTAAGCCGAAATATTTATTCCGTTTAAAACGATTTCGGGACTTAAAACGCTTTTAACCTCTTCAACGATATCACTTGCGGGACGCGAGGTTTCTCTGCCTCGGAGATAAGGTATTATGCAGTAAGAACAAAAATTATTACAGCCGTCCTGAATTTTGATGAATGCACGGCTTTTTACCTGTTTTGGATAGGGCAAGCCCTTCACCGTACCGCCGTAAATACGGCAAAACTCTTCTATGACAGCTTCCTTTTTCCGTGCGCCGCAGACGAACGTTACGCCCCTTTCACCGAAGCTTTGCGCCGATTTTTCGGACGCACAGCCGCAGACGAAAATTTTGGCTTCGGGATTGAATTTTCTGACCCTGGAAATAAGCTGACGGCTCTTTTTTTCCGCCTCGCGCGTAACGGCGCAGGTATTTAAAACGTAAGCTTCGGCATAACAGAGTTTGTCGCCGACCTCCCAGCCCAGCCCTTCGAGCGCGGACATTATGGACGCGGATTCAACCTCGTTCACCTTACAGCCGAGAGTAAAAACCACGGCTTTCATTTAAGCTCACCCAAACTGAACGCAACCAACGATAAAAGCGCTACAGCGGCGGTTTCGGCGCGGAGGATACGCTTTCCGAGAGTTATTTGCAAAAAGCCGTTATCACTCGCAATTGCGGCTTCTTTTTCCGAAAATCCGCCCTCACTGCCAACGACGATTGCCGTCGAACCTTTTATATCCGAAATATCGCATTCGGAGGTTTTTGCAAATTCGCAGGCAAAAATTTTATTTTCACAATCTTTGACGCTTTCCAGCGCGGTTTTGAAATTATCGAAATAAACGACCTCCGGCGCACGCGAACGCATACACTGCTTAGC
>JAIDOO010000285.1 GCA_029063275.1 Clostridia bacterium | reverse complement strand
TTATACCTCTTTGCGCCTGTTCACGAAATAGCCCAGAGTTATAAACCCGCCCGCATAAATCAGACTCATTAAAACAGCCCTGACGTACTCCTTTGCCTCTACGGTCGACGCGCTGAGCTCGTTGTAGACCGTTTCAAACCAGATATATCCGAAATCGACTTTTGTGTTTTCGACTGTAGACTGCAAAAGCAGAGTTGAAAGTGAAAGCACAAGTCCGAAAACCGTGGGTGCGAGAATGTTTATGGCAAGGCTTCCGCCAACCTTGCAAAGCATCATCGATACGGCAAAGAAAATTCCGTGATAGCCGATAACGGTAACAAGTTCGCAGACCATTACTGCGCCGAGATTGCCGCAGTCGTCGCGCTTTGCAAACGCCACGCCAATGATATATGATATGAGAATGCACAGCGACGCAAGCACTAAGCTCAAAGCAAGCGAAAACAAATACTTGGTGAAATAAACCTGCGCGTGCGAATAGCCCTTTGAGTAAATATTTTTTATCGTGCCGTTGGAATAGTCGTCGCAACAGAACAGCGTAATTATTACGCTAAGCAACAAAAAGAACGAGCTGTTCGAAAAAGCGTTTTTTGTGAACGACGCTACGCCGAAAATAATTATGCCGGATTCATCTCCCGTTAACTTTTCCATCATTGCAATGACCGCAGCGTTGAGAATAATCAATACTACCGCAATTGCAAGACATATAAAAAGGCTTTTTTGTCTTGCGAGTTTTCTCGCCTCGAATAAAAACAACCTACCCATAATCAAACACCCAACCTTTCAATAAAGTAATCTTCAAAACCGTCCTGCTTATTGTAAAAATCGCCGACCTTCACGCCGGATTTAATAAGCTTTTCCAAAAGCGCGGCTCTGTCCTCAATTTCGGAATAAACCCTTACAGCCTTGTCGTCCGTTTCAACCGTTATGTCGGGCAAAAGCTTTTTGATTACTGACGCCGCCTTTTGCGCGTCGTCCACCGCTATTGAAAGATACTGGCGGCAACGGTGGTTGAGCTCGTCCGCAGTTATTTCCTCAACCAGACAGCCCTGATTTATTATTCCGTACTTGGTAACGACCTTTGAAAGCTCGTCCAAAAGGTGGCTTGAAACCAGCACCGTAATCTGTTTTTCTTTGTTTAGCTGAAGAATAAGGTCCCTTATTTCCTTTATGCCCGCAGGATCGAGTCCGTTAATCGGCTCGTCTAAAACAAGAAGTTCGGGCTCGCCCAAAAGCGCGATTGCAATGCCCAGCCTCTGCTTCATTCCGAGCGAGTACGCCTTTACCTTTTTTTTGCCGACGTTTCCAAGCCCGACAAACTCCAAAAGCTCTTTGATTTTGTCGTCCTTGACACCGCACAAAATAGAAAACCTCTTCATATTTTCGTAGGCGGTGCAGTTTTTATAAAGACCCGGAGCTTCGATAAGCGAGCCAATCCTCGCCCTCTGCTTGTTGAGCTCACCGCTGCCGAAAAGCTCTATTTTTCCGCTTGTCGGAAGCGAAGTCCCGAGCAGCATCTTCATCGTCGTGGTCTTGCCAGCGCCGTTTTTACCTATAAAACCGTAAATGTCTCCGCGAAGGATATTCAGATTTACGGCGTCAACGGCGAGTTTATTGCCGAATTTTTTAGTCAGATTTTCTGTCTTTACAACGTAATCCATATCCGCTCCTTATGTTTTTTCTGCGTTTATTATATCACTGTAATTTTGCATATGCAAGCGTACAAAACAAAATTATCAGGTAATTTAAGTATAACAAAATTAGGACGATGCGTCAACCGAAAGAATGATGTATAATCCTAATATTTTATAATTGTTGAGCTACACTTATTATATAGGATTTTATTGATAAATTATGAAAACTCTCAATGACGCAGTCGTAGAAAGGCTATGCAAATATTTAGGCGAAAAAAATATCACCCAATACAAGCTGTCGCAACTGAGCGGCGTTCCCTTCCCCACCATAAAGAGCATTATGCAACGCAGGACGAAAGGAATTTCGCTGAAAACGATAATTATGCTTGCCCACGGGCTCGGCGTTACTCCAAGCGAGTTTATTAACGACGATATGTTTTCAGCCGACAATTTGGATTTGGATTAAACAAACTAAATTAAACAGTAATTTAGAGGAAAATTGCAATTATGAAAAAATCTGATAAAATGAATTTACTTCACGAAGCAAAGGGTACTTACCAGCTTTGTAGGTGCTACTTTAAGTATGACCCGAATTATTGGTACTTTTTTATTCTTGACCACTCAGACAAGCTGTTGTTTGGTGTTGAAGAAGATGATTTTATGCTTGATGGATTTCAGATAAGAAAAATATCTGACTTGAAAAAAATCGAGATTAAAAATGACATTTGCATGAAAATCATTGAGGAAGAAAATTTACTTTCGAATGTTAGTAAACCTCCTGTTGATTTATCCTCTTGGAAATCTGTTTTTGCGTCATTAAACGCACTTAACGTATATATTATCATTGAAAACGAAAATACCGTCGAAGATGAAGGTTTCTTTTATCTCGGCTATGTAACTGCAATTAAGGATTGCTGTGTTATTATTTCTTCTGTTGACGCGAACGGAGAATGGTTTGATGATATTAAAATTCCATATTCAAAAATCACAAGCGTAACATTCAATGATAGATATTCAAAAACATGGCAGAAATATCTATCAAAATAAGGAAAATTTCAATTTATCGTCCAAACTTGAAAAATTATAGCGCACTATACTTCGTAAATGAAGTAGTGCGCTATTTGTATTTTCAGTTTTTGGTTTTGATTGCGCCGTTTTCACATTTGTTGCCCCAGGAGTCGATAAGCTCGTCCTCTTTGTATACGCAGATAATCTCGCAATGGTTTGCGCATTTACCGCACTCGAAACCGCGCGTTTTAAACTCTATATCCGCAGTATCGAACGAAAAGGCTTTTTCCTTTCCGCTCCTCTTTGCAAGCACCGCTACGCCGAACGCGCCCATAAGGTGTCCGTTTTCGTCGACGGTAACCTCACAGCCGACCTCTTCTTCGAACGCCTTTTTGACGCCGACGTTTTTACTGACGCCGCCCTGAAATACTATTGGCGCCTTTATCTTTTTGCCCTTGCCGATATTGTTGAGATAGTTTGTTACCACCGCCTTGCAAAGACCTGCGATTATATCCTCTTTTTTATGCCCAATCTGCGCCTTGTGCACAAGGTCGCTTTCGGCAAACACTGTGCAACGCGCCGCGATATTGGTAGGCTTTTCAGAGGTCAGCGCAATTTCGCCGAATTGCTCTACCGAAACGCCTAATCTGTGCGCCTGACTGGATAAAAACGAACCCGTGCCCGCCGCGCACAGCGTATTCATAGCGTAATCTACGACGAAGCCGTTTTCGATAATAATAATTTTGGAGTCCTGACCGCCGATCTCGAAAATGGTATTGACCTCGGGGTGTATTGCGGTTGTTCCTATCGCGTGGGCGGTTATTTCGTTTTTAACCACGACGGCGTTGGTCATAACGCCGATTAACTTTCTCGCACTGCCCGTGGTGCCGACGGCAACCACGTTTACGTCCTTGCCCTTCAACTGGCGTTCAAGCGCCTTTAAAAGCCTTTTAACCGCGCCCATAGGGTCGCCCTCGGTCCACAGATAATCTTTTGCGATAATATTGTTGTTGCCGTCGATAACGACGCCTTTCGTGGAAATAGAACCTATATCTATACCTAAATAACCTTTCATATATTACCTCCCGTTTCTTGCTTCTACCATATCGTAAAACGCTTCGAGTCTGGTTTTTACGCCCGTTTCGCTGGTCTGCGAATCGAAGCTGAAATGCAGAATGGGTATATTGAAATCCCTGCTTACGTTCTGAAGAATGGGCATTGCGTCGATTTCAGGCGTACAGCCGAACGATTTGACCTGAATAATCCCCGCACAGCCCGCCTTTGCAAATTCAATCGCTTCGGCAACGGTACAGTTAGCAGTTGCGCCGAGATTGTATTTTGCGTACTTTTTTGCAATTTTGCGCTTCTTTTTGTTCTCGTTGTGAATGACGGTACAGGTCAGATTCATTTGCCGATACACTTCCATTCCGAATTTGGCAAGCTCCTTTTCCATAAAGTAGTTTGAAAAGGGTTCCTGAACGGTGAAATAGTCGCCGACAATTCCCACCTTAATTGTTTTTGCGGGTTTGTCGGTCTTTATCGCGTTGAGTTTTTTCCAATAGATTTTACTGAGTTTTTTCAGTTCCGACCTGCCCGACAGATTTTCAAGCTTGCCCAAAAACTCTTTATAAGTTCTGTCAAATTCGCCGTCGTTTACCTCGAAGCCCACGTTATGGCGGATATAGTTTTCGAATTTGTCGAGGGTCTGAATTATTTTGAAGGTAACGGGAACTGCCAAACCGACCTTTACTATTGACATATCGGGATTTATTTTTCTGAAATTTTCAAAAATGGATTTGCGCGACTTCCAGTCGACTGCCGCCATATCGAAAAACTCGAATTTGTAGCCCATATCGTGCAAAATGGTCGCGTTAAGCTCGCCGTAATAATTCAGCCTGCATCCGCCGTAAATCTGCATAAGGCAGTTGGCGCCGAGTTCCAGCGCTTCGAGATAACAGCCCATCGAGTACTTAAACGGCGCGCAAACGTAGTCGGGGCTGATTTTGCTTCCCAATTCAAGCGTTTTTTTGCTTATGGGCGGCGGAATAAGGTATTTTACCTCGAAGCCCTTTTCACATACGTATTTAAACGCATATGCGTAATTTGCCATATGCGGGAAACAAGCTACTACCTCTCTGTGCGTCATCTTCTTTCCTTCCTTAACTGAATTATATCCACAAAGCTTTCTATACGCGTTTCCATACCCGCAGAGCCGTCCTGCGAGTCAACGGTAAGCGTCATAATCGGCTTGTCCTTGTATTTTCTTACGATAAATTCGTTCACCATACTGTCGGTGCCGCAGGGGAAAGTTGTCAGAAGTATAATGCCGTCAACCCTGTCCTTTAAAAGTTCTATCGCGCCGAGAAGGTGTCTGTTGTAAGCCCAAGGCATATTGTTGGATACGTCGTGCGAGGCGCGAATACACTTCATTTCGTCAAGATACTCGGCTATCACCGGCTCGCACCCGAGGGATTTTATCATATTGATAACAGGCTCGCCGACATACTTGTCGCCAACGTTGTATGAATGGGCTACGAGCAAAATCTTAGTTTTATTGCTCTCGGTTAACGCCTTTTCCTGATTCTGGTCCCTGAACATTTCATAGTACTGCTGAGCCTGTTTTGCCATAATGTAGGCGTATTTCCGCTGGGAACGCTTTACCTTTAAAAACTTCCCCATCTTCATAACCGCTTTGCGCTCGCGGTAAATTTTTTTATCGTCCACGTTGTAAAACAACAGCTTTATCTTCCTGTCGCGGAAAGTGCCGTTTACCAAATCGGTTTGCGCCAAAAATTTAGTGCACATATCGTACCCCCGGTGAAAAGCCACTCTGGGGATAAAAATATAGTCGCACTTGCCGATAAGCCAGTCTATGTGCCCGAGCAAAAGCTTTGTGGGCAGGCAGGTTTCGTCTATCGCCAAATTTTCGCCCTTGGTCAATATTTCTTTATTAGTTTCGGGGCTGATTATATATTCCGCGCCGATTTCGTTGAAATAGGTCGTCCAGAACTTCTCGTTCTTGAAATATAAGAGCGCCCTCGGTATTCCTATCTTCATAATTTACTTTGCGAAAAATGCAACCGCTATTGCATTGGGTCCTATGTGCGTGCCGATTGTACTGCCGATAACGTACGCGGGAACGCTATCCGTATTGTTCTTCCAGAGATGCTCGCTGTCTTTCAGATATTTTTGCAGATACTCGTCCGAAAGTCCCGAATACGCCAGCGCGTAAGGCATTTCGAAATCGATACCGCCGCACTTTGCGACAAGCGTGTTTAAAAGGTTGTTGCTCTTTTTCGAGCCCATTGCTTTGCCGAGCAGTTTGATTTCGCCTTTTACAATCGATATAACGGGCTTTATCGAAAGCATTTCGCCCGCAATTGCCGCGACGGAGGATATGCGCCCGCCCTTTCTGAGATATTTGAGCGTATCGAGCACGGCGAGAAGCTGAATTTTGTTTTTCTTTTCGTTCAGCTCGTTTACGATTTCTTCAGCCGAAAGTTTTCCCTCGCCCGCAAGCCGTATGGCGTACTGCAACAAAATCCTTTCGCCTAAGCTTGCCTCGATACTGTCCACGACGCGCACCTTACCGCCGAATTTCTTTGCCGCCTTAACCGCGCACGCATATGTGCCCGACAGCTTTGACGATATTGTTATAGCGATAACCTCGCTGCCGTCCGCAGTAAGAGTTTTAAAGCTCTCTTCCCAGTCGAATTCGTTTATCTGGCTGGTCTGCGGAAGTTCGGTGCTCTCCACCAGTTTTTCAAAAAATTCCCTGTGCGAAAGATTAACGCCGTCGGCGTATTCTGTATCGCCGAAGCGCACCCTCATAGGTATAAGCGCAATGCCGAGCTCTTCCGCCTCGCTTTGCTCGACGTCGGAAGCCGAGTCTACCAATATTTTAATCATAACGTATAAAGTATATTTTTTATTGCGCCGGTTGTCAATCATTTTGTTGATTAATCAACATCTTTTTTTGCAAATAAAACAAGCGGCGCAAGCTTAAAGCTTGCGCCGCCCGTTGAATGAAGAAGAGTTAGTTAAACGGGTCGTAAAATCCGTCTACGTCAAAATTTACGTCGTCTGCGGAATCCGCCGCCGTGCGTTTGATAGCCCTGCCGCCGTCCGCCTTTGAGGTGTCTATCGTCGTCGTAGTCGTCATTACCGCACCGGGAGGGCAGTAAGGAGGCTGGGACATAGTCATCGAAGGCGTGGTCTGCGACGTCGAGGTTACGACGGGTTCTTCCTCTTCCTTAACCGCCTTTGCGGGCGCGTAAGGCTGGGGAAGCATTGCCACGGGAGGATAGCCGTAAGGAGGCATCATTCCGTAAGGAGGATAACCGTAGGGAGGCATCATTCCGTACTGGGGCAACATCTGCTGAGGTGCGGGCAATGCCTGCATACCGTAGCCCATATTCACCGACGGATATCCGCCGTAGTTGGGATAATTGGGCGAGTACATAGCCTGCTGGTTCATACCCATTCCGCCGAAAGGCGAAGCGGGCGCCATTACTATTACGGGCTGTTGCGACTGCGGGTGGTTGCCGTCCTGACGGTTTGCCGCCTTTGCCTCTGCTATTGCCTGTGCCGCTTTGATTTCCGCTACCGCCTGGGCGCTCTTCATTTCCGCCATCTGCACCTTTAAATCCATAAGGGTCATAAGGTTGCTGTCTGCGGGAGCCGCCGCCGAGGCTGCGGGCGCGGGTGCGTACTGGGGCTGAGCGTAGTGCATAGGCTGTTGATACTGCATTGCCTGCATAGCCTGCATCTGCGCCTGCGTAGCCTTGTTTTCGGCACGCATTTCCGCCATTTGCGCACGCATTTCTCTTAAAAGTTCGTTATTTGTATTGTCAACCTGCTGAACGGGCTGAGCCTGTTGTGCGGGCTGTGATTGAACAGCTTGCGCCTGCTGAGGTTGTTGTACAGCCATAGTAGCCATACCCGCGCCTGCCGCCATTCCTGCCTGGGCACGGATTTTTTCCAGCTCGGCTTCCTGCTTTGCCTTTGCAAGCTCGCGCTCGGCGTCAAGCCTTTCCTGCTGCATACGGCGCTCTTCCTCTCTGCGCTGTTTTTCTTCCTCTTTGCGAGCCTTTTCCTCTTCCTTGCGCTCTTTGATAGCCTGCTTTTCCTCCTTGCTCTTTCTGCGTTTGCAAGCCACTGCAATAATGATTATCAACAGTATAAGCACCGCGAGTCCGATTACGAACCACGCCCATACGGGAAGTCCGAGCCAGGTCTTGGTCATAAACGCGCCGATATTGCTGAGGAACGCCGCCGCGCCGCTCTGGGGCACGGTATAGGTGGTCTGGGGCGAGGTTACCTGCTGGGTCATAGGGTCGTATGCCTGACCCTTGAATTCCACGTCGTTTGCGTCAAGGCTCGACGGGTCGAGGTACGCCGCAACAAGGTATTTATCGCCGCCTTTAAGCTCTACGTCCGAAAGAGGATTTCCGTCCGTATCGTAGTAAGCTACGTTGATTATAAGTCTGGGTTCGTTGCCCATAGTCAGCGCTTTAATCGTCGTGGGAACGCCGTTATAACTGAGCGTTGCGCCGTCCGTAGCGAAGTTCCAAGCCGATTTTGCGGTGGTATCGAAGACGTATTTTTCAATAGTCCAGTCCAGAGCCGCCGTAGCGTTGCCGTTTGAAAGCTGTACGCTGTTGCCCGTTGTGCCGTCCGTCAAAGCCGCCCTTGCAGGGCTCTTTGTAGGACTTGAAGGGGTTGCAGGCATTACAAATACGTAATTGCCCGCGTACTGCGCTTTGATGTTGATTACAGCCGTGTATGTGCCCGCGTGGTATGCGTCCTCAATCGAGTTGGGCGCAAATTCCATATACTCGGGGTCGAAGTTCTGCAACGAGTTTTCAAGATACTGGTCCGCGCCGCTGAATACGAGGGTTACGCCGTCTTTAAGTGTAGGTGCGACGAGCTTTATACCCTCTACCGTGAAGGGCAGACTGGTAGCCGAAAGAACGTAAATATTATCGTAAGTGCCCACCATCTCGAACACGAGCGTGTAATTGCCTGCGTTCAGGGTCGAGTAGTCGAAGCTTGTAGCGTCGGGCGCGATTTCGCCGTTACTGTCGTGCAACGATACCTTATAGGTGTTGACGGGCATATTCTGGCTTGTGGTCCTGTCTACGAGGCTGTATGCGTCGGTTATGCTTACGGTAGTGCCGTAGGTCATAGAAGTAAGCGTGCCTGCGGTTACGTCCACCGCCTTTCTGTTATCGCCGACGGTAATCTTCCTGTACTCGGGCTGAGCCGCCGACCCGACTAAAACATAGGGGTCTACGCCGTTAATCTGGGTCATTCCGACAAGCACGGGGCGAACGTAAACGGTAGTCGAATTCTGCGAGTTTGCGTTCATACCCGTAGGGTCTATGATAAACGCCATACCGTTGTGGTTGCCCACCGCGCCGCCGTTTATTACAGAGCCGTAGGTCGAGCCTGCGTCCTGATAATACTCGTACTTGATATAGGGAAGCGCGGAGCTCGGGATATTGCTCGTATCGAGCTCGTAAACGTAGTAAGGAATATTGTTGCTGTCGTAAACGGTGTCGCCGTTTGCGTCTGTAAGAAGGGTTCTTACCCAGTTGATAGCTATCTGCTGACCCGTTGTGGTCATCGAGTAGGGCATTGCCGTCTGGTTCTGTCCCGCCTGCGCCTTATAGTTGGGGTCAAGCGTGAAGTTGAAGTCGAAGTTTACAACGCCGGGACCCATCTGGTTCTGATAGTTTTCCGCTACCGCGCCCGTAATACCCGTGTTTGCAAGCGAGGTTGCGGGGATACGGATCCAGAACAGGTCGAAGCCGCTCGCTTCGGGAGGGTTGGACGGGTTGTAAACGTTCCAGGTCGCGCTCGTATCGTTTGCGTCGGCGGCGTCCTTCGAATACTCGAACGAAATTCCCGACAGGTCCACTTCCTTCTGCTCTATCGTCCAGTCGAAATCAATCGTGCACTTGTACTTGTTGACGTAGGTATAGTTATAACCTTCGCCGAGGTAGGTGTAGCCCGTTGAAGGGTCGGGCATTTCCTGGTTTGCCTGCATTGACGCGGGGATTTCCAGGGTGAGCGTTGTCGTATAAGTGCCTGCGTCCGATTTGGTCGCGTTTGAGTAACTTGCAGTGAAGCTTGTAGGATAGTTTACCGCTTTTACGGTATAGGCTACAGCCACGCCCGAAACCTTGTTATAGGTGATTACGTTGCCCGTAACGTTTTGGTCGATGCTTGTGGGTGTGCCGTACTGCCAAATGATGTTGTCAAGGGTTGCCGAGCCTGCGGTAATCTGCAAAAGCTTTGCCGTTACGCCCGTATCGCCAGTGTTGGGGTCGGTATCGTCAATAACGTAGTTGCGGTTGACGTTTATGCCCGAAGTATCGTCCGAAAGAATTGCGCAGAGATAATAACTGCCCGCGCCGAAGCTGTCAAACTGGCTTATGCTGTAAAGAGTATTATCGGGAACGCCCGTGGTGTACATCGTGTAGGTGTTTGCGGTATCGTTCTGTGCGTACCAGTACAAATCAACGGTTACTTTTTCACCGGTTACCACGTTGGTAATGCTTGCGACAGACAGGTTGCCCGTGTCGCCTACCGCCCACATAAAGCCCGCCGCCGAGGGCGCGCCGAAGGATACGGTTACTTTTGCCCTGTTTACGGTGAAGGTTGCAACCTTATCCGTGGGAGAGCCCGTAGCCCAGGTTGTGTTTACCGTGTCTACAAGACCGAACTCTACCTGATAGTCGCCCGCGTCGGTCGCGTTGACTTTTGCAATCGAGCCCGTGTCGTCGATAGTAACCTCGTATCTTCCGCCCGAGCCAGTCTGGTTGTACCAGGTGCCCGAGGTTGAATCGAAGGTTAAAATATAGTTTTTGGTAAGTCCTCCCTCTACTGCGGATACGCGCACGCCCGTAACCTGAACAAAATTTTTGTTGTAGCTTGAGGAGAAGTTGTAAGCAATGGGACTGCCGTTATAGTCGGTTGCCTGGGTGGTAACCGTGGGCAGGCTGACCTGCTTTGCCTCAATCTGGAACGGAAGCGTATCGCCGCCCGCGGTGTTGGGGGTAAGTTTGTAGTCCGACTGGGTTGTGTTATCCTCGAGCGTAGCCTTGTACGAGCCTACGCTTGTGGGACCCGTCGTAGAGCCCTTTCCGCCGTTGTCGCTTGCGCCGAAGCTGTTGCCGGCGTTGGTGCCGAGGTAGTAAATTGTTACGCTGTTCGAGTCGGGGTGGTTGCTTCCCGCAGGGAACGTCGCAGGCGACGTAGCGTTGAATTTGACCGCTACCGCGCTGGTTGTGCCCGCGTACTCGCACTTGTTTGTTGACTGCTGTGTGTTAGACTGGTCGTAGAACGCCAAATCGTACTTCATTTCCAGCTGGTTTATCGTTATGGTGAAGGTATACTGACGGCTCGTAGCGTCGTTTGCGACCAGCGCCTGACCGCGCCATTTATAGCCTGCGGCTAGCTCCAGCGTTACCTGGTACGAGCCCGCGTGTATAAACGCGCCGCTTCCCAGATTGGTTACGTCGGTAGCCGTGGTTGCCGAAGTGCCTACGCTGTTTTTGGAGGTGTACATTATTTTTTGGAACGATACTATACTGCTGTTTCCGTGCAGGGTGGTATCAATCCACTTGTATTTGGGTTCGGTGGGATTTGCGGTCTGCATTATTTGCGAGAACTCCGCCATCCAGCGGGCTACGCCCGTGAAATCCTCATTTATTGCCTGGGTGGGTACGGGTACCTCGTATCCGTCAGTTGCGGAAGCCCCGGTAACCGCCGCTTGCGCGGCAGATGTCAGATTGAGGTGAAGCGCAGGCCGCACCGCCAGAGTACGAGCGGTGAGAGCATAGTAGTAAGCACCACCCGACGTCAGGTAAGCGGCACCGTAGGTACTACCAGTATTGCCGGTACGCAGCCAGACGTATTCTGAGTTGTCGATAGTAGTCTGGTTACCGTTCCACGCAACGGGAACGCCCGTGCCGTTCATTGTGCTGAGCTGTCCCGTTTGCACGGTTTTGGTGTTTGCCGTGCGCCAGATGCCAGGCATACCGTAATAGGTGCTGTAAGTTACCGAGCCCGTCTCGGACCAGCTGGGAAGCCAGATTCTGTCGTACGCCCAGTCGTTGTAGCCCACTGCGGTGTAGTTTGTGTTTGCCGCCGCAGCCATTATCGAGCTGTACCACTGTCCCTGGTGCGCGTTGTTTGAGTAGCTTGCCCTAATCGTGTTTGCGCCGACAGAGCCCGTGATTTGTCCCGTAAGGTCCTTATTGATTGCCTCGTTAAGCATATAGCTGTTGGCGCCGTTGCCGCCGAGGGTGTTGTAGTGGTAGTTGAAATCTTCGTAATAGGTGTATTTTATCTGCGAAGGGGTGTCGATATAGTCAACAAGCGATTTGTTAGCCTTTGCACTGCCCGAAAGCGCGGTGTTGTTGAGGGTATATATCGCCCAGGGGTTTGCCACCCTGTCCGCAGAAGATACCGTCTGGTTTAAAGTTGAGGTCGTCGCCGTGGTACTGCCCTGCGCATACTGGGTTGCCGCGCCGTTTACGTCGCCGCCGTTCAGGGTCTTGACCCTTATAAGGCTGGAAGAGTACATATTTGAAACGTAATTGGTCGCGCTCGCCGTGCCGTTCGCCGCCGAGGTGTTGCTGTACCAACCGTAGGCACTGCGCACATACGAGCCGTTCTCTTTGTACGCGTCCGAAAGCCAAAGGGTAACTATTACGTCGCCCGATGTGTCGGTGGTTACAAAAGTTACCGTCCAGGTCTGTCCGCCGAAGTCTACGAGGATATTTTTACTGCCGTTTAAAAGGTACAAATCGTATGCCGATTTGTATGCGGGAATTGTGGGCACAACGCCGTTTGCCGCACTGGTTGAAAGACCGTAGCTTACGTCCGAGCCCAAAACGGTGTTTTTGACCTTGGCATAGGTCGCGGTGCCGTCCGAAGTGCCCGTCAACGCGTCGTAAAGCTGTGAAAGCGCCGTACCGCTGAAAATTGCGCCGTCCGAACGCGTGCCGTAATCCGAAAGGGTAAGCTCGGGAACGATTATGTTATTAGTTCCCGTCTGGTTTGCCGCGGTCTGAGCCTTGGCAACCGCGCCCGACAGCATACTTACGGTGATGCCCAAAAATGTTGCGCACACCACCGCGAGAATAACGGTTATTAAACTCCTTTTCTTCATTTTTAATTTCATACTCTTCCTCCTGATGTAGTAGGTTTATATTGATTTTCCCTTACCATTTATTATATAGGGGTATTTTTTTGTCTTTTTGCACTTGTCTTTTGTTCCGCTCCGCCGCTCTCCTGCTTTTCAGTGCTAAGCGCGGTTTTTTCATTCTCACCGCCCCTCCCTTACTTTTGCGGGCAAGGCGCGGTTTTTAACGCAAAAAAAGCGCAGAACGTGCGCGGATAAATCCGCACAGCTCTGCGCCGTACATTTTTTGATAAAAATTGTGATAAAATCTGTGATAATGTGGTATGGTGATTATATCATATAGTATTCAGATTTTCAAGAGTTTTTGACAAAATTTTTAAAATAGTGGTCAAACGGTTGTTCAACCACAATATGTTGTGGTCTTGTCCGATTTTTAAACTTCCGTTTGCCGAAAATTGCGCCTTTTTACGCGGTTTTTCGCACTTTTGCGCCATTTTTCGCCGCTTTCGCTTACTTGGCAAAGGCGCCCGCCGCTCCCGCCGATTTGTTGCAATGCAGGCATTTTTGCCCGCAAACGCGGTTGTTTTGCGGTTTTTTTTGTAATCAGGCGCTTGACAACACGGCGGTTATTTTTTTGTGATTAAGCGCTTGACAACGGGGTTTTTTTTGCATATAATAAAAACAACAAGGGCAATTACCTTTTAAACGGTTAGCCCCTATCAGTTAAAATAACCGCGACGGGGTCAAACGAGGCGGTTATTTTTTTATGATTAAGTAAATTTTGTCTTTTGTTACTCTGAACGAGCTTAAAACTCCGTTCTCTACTAATTCGCAGAGAAAACGAAGGAAGGCAAATTCCATTCAACCACCCCCTTTTAAGGAATACTCATCATATCCCCCAAAAAGGGCTAACCGCCAAAAGGGTTTACTATCGTCCTTGTTGTACAAGCTTTTCAGCTTGCTTTATTACTTTAACATATTTAAAAACGCCTGTCAATCAAACAGGCGTTTTTTTATACAAAAAAACCCAACCGCTTAAAAAGCGAATAAAACAAAAACGCGCGCGATTGCCGCCGTTGTTTTACGGTTGGGCAGGTTTCGCCTGTAAAAAGGCAGGACGTAAGCCCCTTCTACTCATATCTTCTGTCCAACAGTCAGTGTATCCGTTGAAATCGGGAAAGCTCGCTTATCTTTTGCGAACGAGTGAAGCGCAGGCCGCACCGCAAGCGTACGAGCGGTCAATGCATTATTGCGGGCACCACCCGACGTCAGGTAATACGAATTATAGGTTTCATTATTATTGCCGGAACGCAGCCAGAATACGGTAAGCTTACTACCCTTTGATTTATTATATCACGGGCACAAAAAAAACTCAACCGCTTTTAAAAGCTAATGAAGCGCAAAGCACGGCGCAATTGCCGGCGTTGGTTCAAGGTTGAGCGAGTTTCGCCTATTAAAAGGCAGGACGTAAGCCCCTTCTACTCATATCTTCTGTCCAACAGTCAGTGTATCCGTTGAAATCGGGAAAGCTCGCTTTTTCTTTTGCGAACGAGTGAAGCGCAGGCCGCACCGC
>JAIDOO010000284.1 GCA_029063275.1 Clostridia bacterium | reverse complement strand
TATTTAACTAAAAGTTTTTCGATTTTTTCGACGGCTTTTTGAGTAACCTCTTCACTGCCGAACGCGGTAAGGCGGAAAAATCCTTCACCGTTTTTGCCGAAGCCCGCACCCGGCGTTCCCACGACCTGAGCCTCTTTTAAAAGGAAGTCAAAAAATTCCCAGCTCTTTAAACCGTTAGGACACTTCAACCAGATATAGGGTGAATTAGTACCGCCAGTGTACCAGATATTCAATCTGTCCATACACCCGGCAATCGTCTTTGCGTTACGCTTATAGTATTCGATATTCTGACGGATTTCTTTCTGACCCTGCACGGAAAATACCGCCGCCGCGCCCTTTTGCACAATATAAGGCACGCCGTTAAACTTGGTCGCCTGCCGTCTGAACCAGTGCTTGTTTGCGGAAAAGCCGTCTTTTTTCAGCCCGTGCGGAATTACGGTATAGCCGCAACGCGTACCCGTAAAGCCGGCGGTTTTTGAAAACGAACAAAATTCTATGGCGCAGGTTTTTGCGCCCTCTATCTGAAAAATCGAACGGGCGAGCTTTTCATCCGAAATAAAGCACTCGTAAGCGGCGTCGTATAAAATTACCGCGCCCCTCTTGTTTGCGTAGTCTACCCATTCTTTAAGCTGTGCTTTTGTGTACGCCGCGCCCGTGGGATTGTTGGGCGAACATAAATAAATTATATCCGCGTCCGTATGCTCGTCGGGCATAGGCAAAAAGCCGTTTTCGGCAGTGGCGTCCATAAAGGAAACCTTTCTGCCCGCCATAAGGTTCGTGTCAACGTACACGGGATAAACGGGGTCGGGCACCAATACCTTGTTGTCCTTCGAAAAAATATCCAGGATATTGCCAAGGTCCGACTTAGCGCCGTCGGATACGAAAATTTCGGAAAGCTCTAAGCTTACGCCGTGCGACCGGTAGTATTCCGCGATTTTTTCACGCAAAAATTCGTAACCCTCATAAGGACCGTAGCCCTTGAAAGTTGCGGAATTTGACATATCGTCCACCGCTGAATGAAGAGCCTTGATTACTTCGGGCGCAAGCGGCAGGGTTACGTCGCCTATGCCCAGTTTTAATATCTTTTTTTCGGGGTTAGCTTTGGCGAAAGCCGCCACTCTGTCCGCAACTTCGGCAAACAGATAATTTTCGGCTATATCGTTAAAATTTTTATTAAAGTTCATTATATCCTACTTTTTTTTGCTTTTATACTTTACAGCGTATTTGATAAATTCGCGGAAAATAGGGTGTGCGTTCTGGGGACGCGACTTGAATTCGGGGTGGAACTGAACGCCGATATAAAAATCATTTGCAGGAATTTCAACCGCTTCCACAAGACTTCCGTCCGGTGAAGTGCCCGCAATTACCATACCCGCTTTTTCAATCTGTTCTCTGTAATCGTTATTGAATTCGTATCTGTGGCGGTGGCGTTCGGAAACCTCGTCAACGCCGTAAGCCGTCTTCATAATATTGCCGATTACCTTGCAGGGATACGCGCCCAGGCGCATCGTTCCGCCCATCTTGACGCCGTGTTGGTCGGGCATAAGGTCTATTACGCAATTTTTTGATTCGGGGTTGAATTCCGACGAATTTGCGTCCTTCAATCCCAACACGTTCCTTGCATATTCTATGACAGCGGTCTGCATACCAAGACATATTCCGAAGTAGGGAATATTATTCTCGCGCGCATATTTCGCGGCAAGGATTTTTCCCTCGACGCCGCGGTTGCCGAAGCCGCCGGGCACGATTATACCGTCTACGTCCGCAAAAATCTTCTTGATATTTCCCTTTTCAATCTCTTCGGTATCAACCCACTTAATTTCTACCTTTGCCGAATTTTCATACCCAGCGTGAGCGAGCGATTCCGCAACCGAAAGATACGCGTCGTGAAGCTGAACGTACTTTCCGCAAAGCGCGATTTTAACGACCTTGTCGCGCGCCTTAATGCGCTCTAACATTTTATTCCATTCGGTCAGGTCTATTACTCTGGGGTCGAGCTTTAACCGCTTACATACTATCTCGGAAAATCTGCTCTCTTCGAGCATAATGGGACACTCGTATAAAACGGGCAACGTCATATTCTCTATACAGCACTCGGGTTCGACGTTGCAGAACATTGCGATTTTTGCCTTAATATCGTCGGGCATAGGCGAATCCACGCGCGGTATTATAATATCGGGATTTATTCCCATACCCTGCAATTCTTTTACGGAGTGTTGGGTGGGCTTGGATTTAAATTCCTCCGAGCCCGAAATATACGGAACCAAAGTTACGTGGATAAAGCAACAGTTGTCCCTGCCGACTTCCCTTGCGACCTGCCTTATAGCTTCGATAAAGGGCTGGCTTTCTATATCGCCGATAGTACCGCCGATTTCGGTTATGACGACCTCCGCCCCCGTTGTCTTGCCGACGTTGTAGATAAAGGATTTTATCTCGTTGGTAACGTGAGGAATAACCTGCACCGTCTGACCGAGGTATTCGCCGTTGCGCTCTTTGTTGAGAACGTTCCAGTAAACCTTGCCGGTAGTGAGGTTTGAGAATTTGTTTAAATTTTCGTCGATAAAGCGCTCGTAATGACCCAGGTCGAGGTCGGTTTCCGCGCCGTCGTCGGTTACAAAAACCTCGCCGTGCTGATAGGGGCTCATAGTGCCGGGGTCGATATTTATATAAGGGTCAAGCTTTTGCGAAGCCACCTTATAACCCCTGCACTTTAAAAGTCTGCCG
>JAIDOO010000283.1 GCA_029063275.1 Clostridia bacterium | reverse complement strand
CATATCTATAAGGTATACGCCGGCAGAAATACGCAAAAAAAGGGCTTTATAAAGACAATAAAGGGTCTTTTTAAAAAGTCGGAGCAACAGACGACGGGCGTAGAGAAGCGTTCGGGGAATTTTGTTGCCGTTAAAGATTTTAATATGGAAATCGAGGATGGCGAGTTTATAGTTTTTGTAGGTCCCTCCGGATGCGGAAAGTCTACTACCCTTCGCATGATAGCAGGGCTCGAAGATATTTCAAGCGGAGAGCTTTATATCGACGGAAAGCTTGTAAACGACGTTGATCCTAAGGACAGGGACATAGCTATGGTATTTCAGAGCTATGCCCTTTATCCGCATATGACGGCGCAACAAATTATAGAGTTTGCCTTAAAGCTCCGCAAAATTCCCGAAGAGATGAAAGACAAAGACGGTAACCCCGTGTTTGCTATAGACAAAAGCAAAGTACACGAGATTAAAGGCAAATTGAAGCAGATTGAAAAGGACATAGCCTATGAACGCGAGAGCGAAATTGCTGACTATTTTAATTTGAAGTTATCGGAAATACAGAACAATGTTGAAAATGCCGAAATAATTTCAGAAGAAGATAAAAAGCAATTCAACGAGCGCCGCGCCGCATTGAAAAAAACGGAAAAGCAAGTTTTAAGCCTGCAAAAGCAGATACGTAAAGCGCTTTCGGTTATCAATAAAAATATGTGCTTATGTTTCGTTGACTTTGACGAGGAAACTTACGGTAAAGCGGCGACAGAACTTGCCGAATGTAAAGAGCGCGCGGCGGAACAGCTGAATTATTATGCCAATACTCCGCTGGAAGTTTACGAAGCGAAGCTGATAGAGGAAAACGGCGAAAAGAAAGTAGTCAAAAGTATAAAAACCGATGAAAACGAAAACCCGATAATGCAGATTGATTTGGAGAAGGTAAATCATTTTACAAACGTTTTATCTGCGTGCGAAAGGGCGGAAGCGGTAGTTCCCCAATATGTGGCAAAGATAGACGCCGCATTCGATGAACTTAAAAAAGCATGTGAAGCTATAAGGTTAAGCGCGGACGAAATTTCAAACGGCGAGGCTAGGCTCGCTCTTAAAAAGCGCAAAGAAATTGCTATATCGGAACTTAATTATAGTAGTACCACCCCCGTTCAGGCTTATAGCTACAGACATATGACAAAGGAAGAGATAAGCGAAAAGGTGCAATGGGCGGCGAAAGTTCTTAATATCGAAGAGCTTCTCGACAATAAGCCTGCCGAGATGTCCGGCGGACAAAGACAGCGTATCGCGCTCGGGCGGGCAATGGTCCGCGACCCCAAGGTTTTCCTTTTGGACGAACCGCTTTCAAACCTTGATGCAAAACTCCGCACCACCATGCGTTCGGAAATAGTTAAACTGCATAACGAACTTAAAACGACTTTCATTTACGTTACGCACGACCAGATAGAAGCTATGACTATGGGAACGAGAATAGTCGTAATGAAGCTTGGCATAGTACAGCAGATTGACACGCCTACAAACCTTTACGATTTCCCCGAAAACAAGTTTGTAGCCGGCTTTATAGGAACGCCGCAAATGAATTTCTTCGACGTATCCGTTAAGCGTACCGACGGCAAGCTTTCAGTGGTTTTTGCCAACGGACAGAAAAATGAATTTAATCTGGATAAACTCCGCAATATAGATAAGAAATATCTTGACGGCGAAGCGCACCGCGTAACGCTCGGCGTGCGCGGCGAAAGTATCGAGGTTTCGTCAAAGAAAAAAGAAAACTGCGTGCCCGTAAGTTTGTCCGTAAAAGAAGTGCTCGGCAATACGACCCAGCTTTTTGTTAAACTCGAAGACAACGGCGGCGATTATATATTGAGTATTCCCGAGCGCTGTGATTACCGTGCGGGCGATACCCTCTACATATCGTTTAACGAAAAGAGCATACACCTGTTCGACGCCGAAACGGAACAGGCGATAATGGGAAGAGAATACGGCAACAAATAAACAAATCTTATAGGGCGGGAAGATGAAAAAATGGCTTAAATTTATCGGGTTGAGCTTCTTCTCCGATAAAATTGCAAAAGAGGCTTTAAAGCGCGGATACTTAAATATCGTTTTAGGTATGTTTTTTGCGCTTGCCTTTTTATTCTGCGGCATTCTTGCGGCAGACGTATTGCCGTTTTCCACGCATTATAATAATTCTTCGGATTTTAAAGAGTTTGTCCGCAAGGCTGTTACAAGCGAAAGTTTAAATCTCGAAGTTAAGTCCCAAAAAATTACCGCGTCGCGCGTTGCGGATTCTTTTTTGAACGAAGAGGAATACGGTTTAAACGGTTATAACCTGGTGGTCGATACCCGTCCCGCAGACGCTTTTGACGATTTCGAGGCTTATTATCTTTCCAATGACGGCAAGGAGCAAAAGATAACGCCCGAAGAGTATTCGCTTCTTTCGGACGTTGCGAAACGCAATTTCGATTTTAAAATCAGTTATACTCCCAACGAGCTTATTCTCACCGACGAGCTTACCGCCGAACACGAAAATTATCTGACGGATAAAAACAGCGAAGCCTTTTCCGAGTTGCAAAAAAAGCAAGGAGAACTTTCGCGCGAAGAGTATCAAAAAAGGGTATACAATCTTTACGTTAAAGCGTATTATCCCGATTTAACGGCTTACGAGAATACAGGCTCTGCGCCGCTATTAAGAAATTACTACTACCATACTTACGTGGACGGCGGAGCCGAAAAATATCTTTTCATATTCGATGATTCTTGCGTCGGCTCGTTTGAAACTAACTCGGGAATGAAAGTAACGTTTTACGGTTTTTATAAAAACTTTGCCGACGGTACTCATTTTTCGACAGCCGAGGACGCGGACGGATTTATCAAAAATTCTTTCAACGCTACGGCGCCTTTGAGCAGTTACGTCTATTTTATGAATACGATAAGGCTTTTGCCGTTCGTCATTCTTATGCCGTTGGTGCTTGCGTTGTTGGCTTACTGTGTTTTGAGAATTATGAAATCCGACGCGGGAAAAAGCATAGGAGGAAGCATAAAAATCATCGGCTCGTATTTACTTGTCGGCGGGTTGCTTTCATCTATAATAACTTTTATCTGCGGCTATTTTGTGCCGAGGGGCAGTTTAATGATAGCGGCATTGCTTGTTTTATTTATAACGTTGCTTATAAGAACTGCGATTTTTTTGATTACTGAAAAATTAAACGTGAAAAAAACCGCCGAAGCCAAGGCGGAAGATAACGTTACGGAGACATTGAAATGATACTTTGCGTGGGCGAAATTTTAGCCGATATGATAGGAACGGTAAAAGACGGTTCCTTATGTTACGAGCGTAAGGCGGGAGGCGCGCCCTTTAACGTGGCTTGCGCCGCAAAAAAATTCGGCGCGGACGTTAAGTTCGTCGGCAGTGTGGGCAACGACCTTATAGGAGATTTTCTTATAAAATTTGCCGACGGCAGAAAGCTTGACGGCATAACGATTAACCGCGACGCTAAGCGCAATACCACGCTTGCTTTCGTCGAACTTGACGAAAAGGGCGAGCGCTCGTTCTGCTTTTATAGGAAAAACACTGCGGATTATAATTTGCCGTACATTTCCCAAAGCGAGTTCGAGGACGCCGATATCGTTCACGTAGGTTCGCTTATGCTTTCGGAAAAGGCGGGGTTCGAGTATGCCGAAAGTATTGCAAAGCGCACCCGCGCGGAAGGCAAATTATTGAGCTTCGATATAAATTACAGAACGGATATTTTTAAAGACAGAGAAAGCGCGGTTAATATCTATAAAAAAATTATAT
>JAIDOO010000282.1 GCA_029063275.1 Clostridia bacterium | reverse complement strand
GCTTACGAATATTTAAAAGGAACAAAAAATGACGAGTAAAGAAAAAACAGACTTAATTTGCAAAATTTTATCCGATAAAAAGGCAAACGATATAGTTTATATCGCGGTAGAACAAAAGACCAGCCTTTGCGATTATTTCGTAATCGCAGGCGGCAGGTCTAAAATACAGGTAAAGGCACTTGCGGAAAATCTTGAAGAAAAGCTTGAAAAAGAGTACGGCGAAATTCCGCGCAGAACTGAGGGCGTTCAAAACGGCAGATGGGCGGTTTTGGATTACGCCGATGTAATCGTTCACCTTTTCGGCGACGAGGAGAGGGATTTTTACCGCTTAGAGCGTCTTTGGGAGGACGGCAAAAATCTTACCCGATACGAAGATTAGTCTTTAAACTGAATTTCTTTGGGTGCGGAATAGGATTTTTTTGCTTTTTTCTTTTCTACAATATAATAAACGGGTTCGGGCTTTTTCGGCTTGGGTTCAGGCGCGGGTTTTTCTTTGGGCGCCTCGGGTTTTTTTCTAACGCTTTTAAGCCCTATGTAAGCAAGTTTTACAACGTGCACAAGAATAAAACAGATTACGAAAGTCAAAAACAGATATAAAATACCAATAGCCATAATCCGATTATAACCGGCTTATTAATAAAAATATTATAAAATTTAGGTGTATTATGGAAGAATTAGACGAAAATTTCGAAGAGCAGGAAAAACTGCGCTATGCCGAGTTTAAACGCAAAATGAATTTAGAAGCGGCTTGCGGTCAGGTTGCAAAGCTCGAATATCATTTGACCGATGCAACGGTGGAAAAGGCGACCCTTCGCCGCGCCTGTCAGGAAGCAGAAAGACTGAAAATCGGCGCAGTGTGCGTTTTGCCCAACTACGTTAAGTCTTGTGTAAGCTTTTTGGGCAAAGATCCGCAGGTTTCGCTTATTGCCTGCATTTCGTTCCCTCACGGCGGCGATACTACAAAAATGAAGTGCGCCCTCGTCAAGCAGGCGGTAAAAGACGGCGTTGACGAGGCTGAAGTTACGGCGCCGATTGCTTATATAAAAGACGGCAACTGGGGTTACGTCAAGCGCGAGTTTAAAAAGCTTAAAAAATCGGCTAAAAACCGTGCGGTGAGAATTAACGTTGAAAGTCCGCTTTTAACGGACCAGGAGCTTAATAGGGTATGTTCTATTGCCGCCGATTGCGGTATTACCTCTATAAGGTCTAAGTCAGGTTACTTCGGCGGGGTGTTTGACGGCGAAGTTATTGCAAAAATGAAAGCGGCGGTCAAGGACAAGTGTACGATTAAGGCGGACGGAGTATCGAATATCTCCGATATGGATATAGCGGTAGATATGGGCGCGGGGATAATAGGCAGTAAAAACGCCCTCGATTTGGCGCAGTTGATACTGCATGCCGCAAATTAAAACACAATATGTTGTGGTCGGGCGGAAGCCCGACCACAAGTTTTAAAAAAATCAAAAAAAGGGTTGAAATTGTCGAAACAGCGTGATATAATCTGTATACTTAGACATAAATCT
>JAIDOO010000281.1 GCA_029063275.1 Clostridia bacterium | reverse complement strand
TTGCCCTGTCTTTGGGGAAAGAGACTTTTTACGACTACCTGACGGCGTTCGGCTTCGGCAACGTAACGGGACTCGATTTCAACGGCGAAGCGCTCGGAATGTTGGTTCCGCAATCTCTTGTGAGAGATTGTGATTTGGCGAGAATAGGCTTCGGTCAGACGGTTGCAGTTACCGGCATACAGCTCGCTTGTGCGGTTGCCGCGTCGGTGAACGGCGGTTATTATTATCTGCCAAGACTTTTAAAATCGGTTGTAACTTCAAGCGGCAGGGTCGAGAGCGGTAATCCTGTTCTTTTAAACAGACCTATAAGCTCGGAGGCGTCGTCAATGCTCGCTAATATGCTTGAAGGGGTTGTTTCCGAGGGTAGCGGTTCAAAGGCGTATATCGAGGGATATAAGGTTGGCGGTAAGACCGGTACGGCGCAAAAGTATGAGGACGGGCATGTTGCTGTCGGCAAATACGTTTCGTCGTTCTGCGGCTTTTTTCCGTCGGATAAACCGCAGTATCTTGCGCTTATAATCGTTGACGAGCCCGAAGGCGTTTACTACGGCAGTGCGGTTGCCGCGCCCGTTGCAAACGAAATTTTTACCGACATAATCAATATCAAAAACATTCAGCCTTACGTATAACGGAGGAAAATATGAATCTTTTACAGCTGTTACAATCGGTCGGCTATAATCGGATTATCGGTAACGCCGACGTGGAAATTTCGGGACTGTGCGCGGACAGCCGTAAGGTAACGGAGGGCGACCTGTTTTTCTGCTACGAAGGCGGACAGAACGATTCGCACCGCTTTATTGACGAGGCGGTCAAAGCCGGCGCCGCCGCCGTAATTTGCGAGCGCAATCTCAATTGCAAAATTCCGCAGATAATCGTAGACGACGGCAGAAGCGCCGTATCTACAATCGCGCGCGCTTTTTACGGCTATGCCGATAAAAAATTGAAAATAATTGCGGTTACAGGGACCAACGGAAAAACCACGACTACATACATGCTTGAAAGCATATTTAAGGCGGCGGGCAAAAGTTGCGGGGTAATAGGCACGCTCGGAATAAGCTATGCCGAAAAATTCGTTGCGCCGGAGCTGACGACGCCCGACCCCATATTTTTGCACGGCATTTTTGCGGATATGGTTCGCAGCGGTGTGCAGTACGTTTTTATGGAGGTTTCGGCACACGCAATTTATTTTGATAAGATAAATGGGCTTAGCTTCGAGGTTGGAATATTTACAAATTGTACGCAGGATCACCTTGATTTTTTCGGAAATATGCGCGACTATGCCGAATGTAAGCGCAAGCTTTTTACTGATAAAAAATGCAAATACTCTGTTGTAAATTCCGACGATAATCTCGGGCAAAAACTTTTGCTAGAGCTTGACGGTTGCATAAGCTACGGTCTTAAAAATCCTGCCGACGTTTTCGCCGTGGATATAGTTG
>JAIDOO010000280.1 GCA_029063275.1 Clostridia bacterium | reverse complement strand
TTACGCTTGACTTAATATTGCATATACGAATGAAATTTGCCCCGCCGCCCCCGTCCGGCGCGGGCGGCATTTTTATTGACTTTACTGCGGATTATTAGTAAAATGTTTAAAACCGCACCGGTAACCCTAAGTCCGACCTGCGGCATATATTATATTTAACGGAATTCATAAATGCAGAGTACTGACCTTAAAAAAACAGCGGTAAAAACTTCGGTAGTTACCATTATAATAAACTTTCTGCTGTCGGCGTTTAAGCTTGCCGCAGGTATTTTAGGCAACTCGCTTGCTATGATTTCCGATGCAATCCATTCCGCTTCGGACGTCTTTTCCACAATCATAGTCATAATCGGCGTAAAGGCGGCTTCCAAGGCGCCCGACAAAAACCACCAGTTCGGGCACGAACGGTTTGAGTGCGTGGCGGCGATAATTCTTGCCGTTCTTCTGTTAGGCACCGGAATTTTTATCGGTTACAGCGGAGTGAGCAATATCGTTACAGGCGCGTACAAAAATTTTGAAATCCCGACTTATCTCGCGCTCTCTGCGGCGGTTGTTTCTATCGTCGTTAAAGAGGCTATGTTCTTTTACACTATACACGCGGCTAAAAAGTGCAACTCGGGCGCGCTTAAAGCGGACGCGTGGCACCACCAGTCAGACGCGCTTTCGTCCGTTGGAAGTCTTGTCGGTATCGTCGGCGCAATGCTTGGCGTGCTTATTCTGGACTCGATTGCAAGCATAGTAATCTGTCTTTTGATTTTAAAGGCGGCGGTAGAAATTTTTATCGACGCAATCAATAAGATGACCGACCGCGCGTGCGACGAAAAGACCGAAAACGAGATTAAAGAGTTTATTTTATCCTGCGAAGGGGTAAAGCGGCTTGACAGCCTGATGACAAGACTTTTCGGCAACCGTATTTACGTCATAGCAGAAATTTCCTGCGAGAGCGAAATTTCCCTGCACGACGCGCACGACGTAGCCGAGCGCGTGCATACTGGTATCGAGCAGAATTTTCCGCTTGTCAAACATGTTACAGTCCACGTCAACCCGTATGAAGAAAACACGGACGGTGAAACGGAAACTGGAAAGGACGAATAAAATTAAATAAACGTTAACCCTTGCGCATTTGCGCAAGGGATTTTTTTATTACAAGTATATTTCTTGTCCGAGCAAAATAAATTAAAAGGGAGGACGGGTGAATTATTCTTTAAAATAACCGTTTTTTAGACAAAACAGGTCAATTTACGCCCTGCCCAATTAATTATAATCGGAGAGAAGATTGGTAAGAGTCTTTAAACTTAAAAATCTTGTAATACTTTCAATCGCGGCGGCGCTGATTGCCGTGCTTTCCACAACCGCGTATTTCACGGGCGCGTACGCCGTATATTTCGGCAACACCCCAAGGCTCATTCCCATTTACAGCGTGGACAGGGACGACAAGGTTATTTCCATTTCGTTTGACTGCGCCTGGGGCACAGAGTACACAGACGACATTTTAAACGCACTGCGCGTCAGTAACGTCCGCGCCACCTTTTTTATGGTGGAATTCTGGACCGAGAAGTACGCCGAGTATGTGGAAAAAATCGACGCCGGCGGAAACGAAATCGGAACGCATTCTTCAACCCATTCGTATATGAGCAAGCAGAACGCCGAAGAAATTAAAGCGGAGCTTACCGCCTCGTCTGCGGCGATAGAAAGCATAACGGGCAAAAAAGTAGAGCTTTTCCGCCCGCCATACGGCGATTACGACGACGAGCTTATAAGAACTGCTTCCGAATTGGGCTATTACACAATCCAGTGGGATGTAGACAGCCTCGATTGGAAAAATTTATCCGCGAGCGATATTGCAATGCGCGTTATAAACGGCGTTCAGAGCGGTTCGATTATACTTATGCACAACAACGGACTTCATACAGCCGAAGCCGTACCTATAATACTCGAAACTCTTAAAAACAGGGGCTACTCTTTTGTCCCGATAGGCGAGCTGATTTACCGTGAAAACTACACGATAGACAATACCGGCAGACAGGTGCCTGCCGCGTAAAAGCCCGCAAAACTTTAAATTACAGGGAAAAACATAATATGGAGGCAAATATGAATTACAACACAGAAAAAAACAATAAGGTGTACATTTACGGTGAAATCGTTTCCGAAGCGGTGTTTTCCCACGAGGTCTACGGCGAAGGGTTTTACGAATTTTACGTCAAAGTTATGCGCCTTTCGGGTCAGGCGGACGTCCTGCCCGTTACCGTGTCAGAGCGTATTATGACCGACGGTATGACGGTGGGCAACACCATCTGCGCGCTGGGTCAGTTCCGCTCATACAATAAGTTGGAGGGAGGGAAGTCGCGCCTGATGCTCACCGTGTTCATACGCGAGCTCTTAGATAGCCAGCCCGGCAAAAATCCCAATTCGATTATTCTTTCGGGCTATATCTGCAAACCGCCCGTTTACCGTACGACGCCTTTTAACCGCGAAATCGCAGATTTACTTATAGCGGTAAACAGAAGCTATAACAAGTCTGACTATATCCCCGCTATTG
>JAIDOO010000028.1 GCA_029063275.1 Clostridia bacterium | reverse complement strand
TTTATAGGGCACCTGCAGACCAACAAAATAAAATACCTTTTAGGTAAGATTGACCTTTATCATTCCGTTGACCGACTGAATTTGGCGGAAGAGCTTTCAAAAAAGAGCGCGGCGGCGGAAATTACCTCGGATATTCTATTGCAGATAAATATCGGCGACCAGCCTACAAAGGGCGGTTTCGGATATGACGGAGCAGAACAGGCTTTGCGCCGTATAAAAGGTATGCCCGCACTGAAAGTTAAGGGGCTTATGGCTATGCTTCCCCTCTCGGACGATATACGTCTTTTGGATAATCTTGCCAAGGATATGCGCAAACTTTACGACGGTCTGAACGACGGAAATTTCGAATACCTTTCGATGGGAATGAGCGGCGACTGGAAAATCTGCTTATCACAGGGTGCAAACACCATACGTACGGGCACGAGCATTTTCGGCGCAAGAAATTATAACTGACGTTATCCCCTTGACCTGCTGTCAAGGGGCTTTTTTTGTGCATAAGCTGTTAACAACAACCAAAATTTGTAAGATTTTAACCTATTTGTGCAGATTGCACATAATGCTTTTTTTAGCAAAGGTATCTTTAAAAACCACGTTGTGATATAATTAATGTAAAGTCAGAAGCTTAATAAGGAGAAAAAATGAGGCTAATTAAAAGAACTTTCAGACTGTTTATCGTCGCATTGCTCTCGTTTGCTTTCGTTTTATCGATTTCCGCATGTAAAACACGGAACCCGCAAGATAACGACGGCAACGACGATGACGACAACACAATTCAAACTCCCGTTATTCCGCCTGAAGTTACAGGCGACACTTCGGGAATAGACTGGACCAAATACTGGGACGGCACCACCTCGGGCGGAGGCGCGGACGGCTTTACTTTCAATAAAAGCATAAGCATCGGCGACGTTTCTTCCACTCCCGTGGGCGGCACCGTTTCAACCGAACTCGGCGAAGGAATTGCGGTAACGTTCAATTCCAACGGCGGAACAGCGGTTGAAACCCAGTCGGTCGAAGCGGACGGCATTGCGGTTAAACCCACCGACCCCGTAAAATCGGGCTCTCTGTTCGTAGGCTGGTACGAGGACAGCTCTCTTTCCACCGCATACGACTTTGACGCAACCGTTACCGAACCCGTTACCTTATTTGCAAAGTGGCAAACTCTGCCCGACGGCGTTAAAAGCGTTTCTACATACAATGAAAGCTTTGCGGTAGAATTTACGGGCACGGCAGATACGACCGTACAGTATAAGGCAAAAGACGCATCGACCTGGTCGACGGTTGACGCTCCCCTTGTCCGCTCGGTCGGCTCTGGCACAGCAAGGGTTGACGTTGTCGGCATCGAAGCGGGTGAATACAGCGTAAAAATCGGCGGCACCGAAGTCAACGGAATCAACGTAGAAGCTTACGACCGCTCGGGTTACGCGCACTTTGACAGAAAATCAACCGAAGCGGCTTATACGGGCGTCGGCGCGTATAAGGACGACGGCACCATCAAAAACAACACTCTTGTAATTTACGTTACTGAACAAAACAAAAATACGGTTAAAACGGGCTACGTCGACGGCAAAGAAGTTGACTTGACCCCCTACCTCTGGCAGGGCAAAGCGGGTATCGGTTGGATACTCAACAACAGAGGTTACGAAAACAATACCGCACGCGAAAATTACGGTATTCAAAAGCTCACCTCACAATACGGTGCGGTAGCTGTCAGAATACTCGGCAAAGTGAACGCCGAAGAGTCTACCGGTAAAATTTCGCTAGTAGAAGGACTTACCGATTATAACTCGACCGGCAACGGCGGTTCTACCGGCGACAACGGCAGAATGGCGAGAATCACCAACGCCAAAAACCTTACAATCGAGGGCATCGGCGAGGACGCGTGCATTTACGGCTGGGGTATCCACTTCGTTTCTAACGACAACCTCCACAAATACGCAGGCTCGGGCACAAGCTTCGAAGTAAGAAACATAACCTTCGAACACTATCCCGAGGACGCTATCGGTATGGAAGGCACCCAGGGCACGAAGGTTGATGCAACGGGAAGCATCACAGGCGGCGCATCAGATGCAGGCGCAGACCTTATTTCACCCGTTGAAAGATGCTGGGTACACAACAACACCTTTATGCAGGGTTACAGCGCCGCACCCGCCGAAAGCGACAAAAAAGACGGCGACGGAAGCTGCGACTTCAAGCGCGGACAGTATTACACCCTCTCCTACAACTACTTCGAAGAATGTCATAAAACCAATCTTATAGGCTCGTCAGACACGTCGTTGACATACAACGTTACCATTCACCACAACTGGTACAAAGCAGTTCAGTCCCGTCAGCCTCTTGCAAGAAGAGCCAACATTCACTACTACAACAACTATGTATCCGACGCTTCGGACTACGTAACGTCGTTCAGGGCAAACTGCCTTGTTTTCAGCGAAGCGAATTACTACGACGGCTGTAAAAACGTAACGCAGAAAAAGGACGGCGTAGGCGTTGCCTGGAACAATATTTACTATGCTTGTTACAGCGAAAATCTTTATACGGAGCTCACCTCCCGTACGCAAACCGTAACAAACTCTTGCAAATTCATTTACAGAAACTTAGACTATTCGCAATTCTACACAAATCCCAACCAATTCTATTACGACTCGGCAAACGAGGTAAGCGACTGCCTTCTGGACAGCGCGTCGGGCGCAAGAATCAGGGTTATGATGAGCTCGGGCGTAAACGGCTTCGGACTTTCGTCGCATGAAACCGCCATGAACCAGTATACCCCCGATAAAGCGGTTGCCGTTACGCAACAAGGCGTTTCTGTAGACCTTAAGAGCGTTGCAAAAGGTTCTTCCATAGTTTCAAACGTTGCTTTCAACGGAATTACCGGCGTATCCAGCGGAGTAATTAAGGGCAAGGGTCAGATAATAACTTTTACCCTCACCGCTCCCACAGAAGTTAAGATAACCACTTCCACCACCGGCGACCCTTCGCCCGAGCTTGTAGATTCTTACGGCAGAGTATGGGCGGCAAAATTCAACGGCTCGCTGACGGTTGTTCTTCCTAAGGGCACCTACTTCATAGGAACCGGACAGAAAGACAAAGAAGCTCAGATTTCAGCGCTTTCGTTCGAGGATACCGAAGCTTCGTCCGACGCGAGAGTTGCGGAAGCGGAAAGCGCACTTGCGGCTATCCCCTCAAATATCACCCTCAATGACGAAGTTTACGTTAAAGCGGCGCAGGCGGCATACGGCGCACTCCGTTCGGACGAACAGGGTAAGATTGACAGCGAACTCTATGAAAAACTCGGAAAAGCAATAACCGCTGTCAACCAGCTTAAAGCCGACTACGTAGTGGCAAGAATCGATTATATCGGAACGGTAACAATCGATTCGTACAACAAGATAAACGCGGCGCAAACGGCTTACAGCGAACTCAGCGCAACTCTGCAGTCGCAGGTTACAAACTACTCCACCCTCGCTGCGGCTTGGACGACATACGGAGAATTTGCGGCGCAGAACGTTATTAACAAAATTCTCGATTTACCTAAGGTTGAAAATATCCAAAAGATTAACTCTATGGAAATTTTAGACCGTGCGCAAATATGGTTTGACGCAGTAAGCGGCGCATTCGACGGACTTACCTCCGAAGAAGGTCATGGTCAGCAGGGTCAGGTTAAAACCCACGACGACGGCAAAACCTATGCAATACTTACCGACGGCTTAGAGGCGCTTGGTACCCGCCGCGCGGAGCTTGAAAAAGCCGCCGCAGAAGCCGAGGCTCTGGTAAACTTCTTAGCCGCGCTTGACGAAATTACCGACGTTAACAACTTAACCGTTGCTGAATGCACCGCAATTGTAAATCTGTTTAATTCGCTTTCGGACGAAAAGCAGGCGGAATACGCAGGCAATGAAATTTATACGGCAATCGAAGCAAAGCTTGAAGAAGCCTCGAAGCAGATGCAAGAAACGAACTTCACCGGAAGCAACGGTACGGCAAGCAACCCGTTCTTTACGGTTACGGGAAGCACTGCCAAGAACGCGCAGTTCGAAGTCAAGGGCTACGGCACTTTCAACAGCGGCGTAAAAATGGAATCTAAGACGTCTATCAGCTTCACGCTCGAATCGAAAATGACGCTTACTCTCTTCCTTGACGCAACAGGTAAAAGCGTTAAAATCAACGATAGCGAAACCGCAGATTCCGCAGCGGACGCAAACGGAAACTATGTTATAACGGTAACGCTTGAAAAAGGCACATACAGTATAACGAAGAGCGATTCCGTTGACTTGTACTATGCTATACTTACCCCTGCAAACTAATATGTAACAAAACGCAAAAAAGGCTTTCCTTAAGGGAAGCCTTTTTTATATGCTTTTTTCTAATACAATTTTAAAGGCGCAAACCTATCGGTTTGCGCCTTTTGTTATGTAGTTTTATTTACTCTGCTTTGAAAGGAAGCAGAGCGGCAACTCTTGCACGCTTAATTGCGGTAGAAAGCTCTCTGTGGTGCTTTGCGCACGTTCCGCTCATTCTGCGGGGAAGAATTTTTCCGCTTTCCGCTACAAATTTCTTTAAGCGGGCTACGTC
>JAIDOO010000279.1 GCA_029063275.1 Clostridia bacterium | reverse complement strand
TTTATATTCTACTTTCTCAAAATCACAGAATCAGGTTTATGCAATGACTTATCAAGCGTCGTTTATTTGCGAGTTTGCGGCGGAGTATCAAACCATTGCGGCTGATTACGATTTATTCTGCGGCATAAAAGAGTTTGATGCAAAACTCGATTTTGCAAACGTTTCCGAAGATTATTTAGCGAACTTAAAAGAGGTTTGCAGTCTGACCGAAATAAGCCGCAAGCTCTACGACTATACAGAGGGCGAAACGATTTATTTCGACTCAAACGTTTCCGATATTGAAAAAGTAATGGAGAGTTTAAGTAAGGCTAACGCGATTGCCGAAAGTTATCACGCAAATACCTCTAACCTACCGGGCGAATGGGATTCGGATAGCAGAATTATTAATATGCTTTTCACAATAGTTCTTGCAATCGACGGTACGATTATCGTAGCTTTCTGGATAGGCGAAGTGTTCAAGGACCGCGCCAAATGTATAAAGGACAATAACGAAAAAATCAAAAGCATACTTCAATAACAAGCAATAAAAAACCCGCCGAATGGCGGGTTTTTAAATTATAGTCAGGCGATCGGGAACTTTGGACATATTAATAAAGTTCCATACGTTCAATTCGTTTTTGTCTTTATCAAGACAAGCCTTTGCGGTATCCGAAAGCTTTGAAAGGGCGGAGCTTCCGTCGGTAATCAGCGGAAAATCGGATTTTGCGAGCGAGGGCAGAATTACGTCCGCCCGTTCTTTTTTCAATGCAAGCACTTTTATATACAGCTCGCCGTTCAAAAACTTTTCACACTCGTCTCTGAAGAGCTCTAATGCGTTCGCGCAGAGTATGCGCCGTATACGCGAAGAGGAGTATCTTTTGGAGGTTGCAAAGTCGATAATATCCTGCACGGGTTTGTCGGCAAGACTTTTAAGCCTGTTTTCAAGACCTTCGCCGCAGCCGTAAATTCTTTTCAATCTTTCGCCGGTGCTCTTAAAAAGACAGTGTCTCAGCATACTTTCCTGATCGCCGCAGGCTGTATCCTGTAAATC